>JAFGRN010000052.1 GCA_016935115.1 Candidatus Omnitrophota bacterium
AGAGCGAGCGAACCTTCCGAGCGAAAATTTCTCGCAGGGGAATTTTCGCGTCCCTGCGAAGCACAACCCCCAAGAGGTAGATCCTTACGGAGTAAGGGATATTTTTGCCCGCTCACATACTTATCGGATCGACGTCGACCGCTATAAGTATGCCATGCGGCCTGTGAAAAACCGTCAGGACTTTCTTGACGAGCGCACACATGGCGGCCCTATCAGTGCCTTTTAACAGCACATTATACCTGTAGTACCCCCTTACCCGCGCCATCGGCGCCGGGGCAGGGCCGGCCACCATCGCCTCCCTGTCCTCGGCCCGTAGGGCCTCCGCAAGATCCTCCGCGGTCTTTCGCGCATACTCTTCATTGCGCGCGCGCACCACTACCTTTACCAGGTCCACAAACGGCGGAAAGAAGAGCTCCTTGCGCGAGGTTATCTCCTCATCGTAAAACTTTTCATAGTCGTGTTTTGCCGCAGACAGGATCGCATAATGGCCCGGCGTATACGTCTGCACTATCACTTCACCGCCGTCCTCGCCCCGGCCGGCCCTGCCGCCCACCTGCGTAAGAAGATTGAATGTCCTCTCGCTGGCCCGGAAATCGGGAAGGTTCAGCGTGCTGTCCGCCGAGACAACGCCCACGAGCGTGACCTGCGGGAAGTCGAGCCCTTTGGCTATCATCTGGGTCCCGACGAGCATGTCCGTCTCGCCCGCCTTGAATTTCGTCAGTATCCTGTCATGAGACCCCTTCTTCACCGTAGTGTCGGAATCCATCCTCGCTATCCTGATGCGTGGAAAGGCATGGGCGAGTTCGGATTCCACTTTCTCCGTCCCGAGCCCGAAGTACCTTATATACCCGGACCTGCATTTAGGGCATATGTCCGGAGGGTCCTGCCGATAATTGCAATAGTGGCATATTAATTTCTTCTCGTCGAAATGATAGACCATCACCGCGTCGCACCTTCTGCATTTAAGCACAAGGCCGCACTTTTTGCAATTGATGAACGTCGAGAAACCGCGCCTGTTCAGGAATATTATGGACTGCTTACCCGCCCTGACGGCCTTATCTATCGCGTCGAGAAGCACCTTAGAGAAGATAGCTATCTTCTTCCTGGTCTCGAGCTCCATCCGCATATCCACGATCTTGACCTTCGGCAGGAGCCTCTCCTCTATGCGTTTAGTAAGCTTTATGAGCGTGTACCGCCCATTCTTCGCCTTATAGAATGACTCGAGCGAAGGCGTGGCGCTTCCAAGTATAAGCGGGCACTGATTTATCCTGGCGCGCTCCTCGGCAACTTCGCGCGCGTGATAACGCGGAACGTCATCCTGCTTGTAACTTGTCTCATGCTCTTCGTCTATTATGATAAGGCCGAGGCGCGACATCGGGCTGAATACAGCAGACCGCGCTCCGACCACAATATCGGCCCTGCCTTCCTTTATCTTCTTCCACTCCAGAAATCTCTTAGCCGGGGTAAGATGCGAATGGATGACCGCCACCCGGTGGCCGAACCTCGAAACGAAGCGCTCTATCGTCTGTGGGGTCAGGGCGATCTCGGGAACGAGCATGATCGCCTGCCTGCCCCGCGCCAGGACTATATCGATGGCCTGGAGGTAAACCTCCGTCTTGCCGCTGGCGGTGATACCGTGCAGAAGGAATGTCCTGTGCCGGCCTTTATCTATATATTCGACGATCTCTTTAAGGGCATCGGCCTGTTCTTTCGTAAGAACATGCGGTTCCGACCTGGAAAGGTCTTCCGGCTTAATCTCCGGAACCTTGATCTTCGAGCCGATCGCCTCCTTGCCTTTCTTTATGCCTGCTGGTATCACGGCTTCTATGGCCTCACCCCAGGTGCAGAAATAATTCTCACTGATCCATTTAGTAAGGGCAAGCATCTCATCGGTAAGAATAGGCTCTTTATCGATAATGCCCTTAAGGTCCCTGACCTCTTTTACCTCGGGAGCGTCGCTCAGGCCTACGGCATATCCGACGATCGTTCTCGGCCCGAAAGGCACAAATACCCTGGAACCGATCCTGAGGCTGCCGCAAAGCGCTTCCGGTATCCTGTATTGAAACAGCTTATCGATCGGAAGCGCAACGGCGATCTCGGCGAATTTTGTCACAGGAGAGCCTTTATCTTCTTCATGTCGGACCATACCAGCTTCTTGTCCTGCGGATTTCTCAGAAGATAAGCGGGGTGGAATGTCGGGATCACTTTTATCCCTTCATATTCATAGAGGTTTCCGCGAAGCCTGCTTATGGGCGTATCGGTATTGAGGAGCGTCTGGCTCGCGAATTTACCGAGCGTACATATCACTTCCGGTTTTATTATGGCTATCTGGCGCCGGATATTTTCCCTGCAGGCAAGTATCTCCGTAGGGAGCGGGGCGCGGTTATTGGGCGGGCGGCACTTAAGCACATTGGCGATATATACATCCTCCCGCTTCATCCCGATTGCCTCGATGATCTTCGTCAGGAGCTGACCGGCCCGACCGACGAACGGCAGGCCCTGTATATCTTCCTCGGAACCCGGAGCTTCGCCCACAAACATAAGAGCGGCTTTAGGGTTGCCGGCCCCAAATACGACATTGAGCCGGGTCTCCGCCAGGCTACAGCCCCTGCACCGCAGGACCTCTCTCTTCAGGCAGTCAAGGTCCCTCTCCTGCCCATCACCTGCGGCGCGGCATCCCCCGCCGCCGTTAAACGCGGCGCGCGGGTATTCATCCATGCCGGATGCCCGCTCAAATTCGACATAAGCCTTTACAGCTGATATTATCTCCTGAATTCCGCCGTTCATCCGTTATCCGCCATCTCCGATGCCAGTTTCGCCACATCATAACACGCCGATGGTTTCTTTATCTTCTGTATCTCTTCTCTCATCTTAACCAGCCTCTCCGGATGGGCGGCAAGTCTCTCCAGCGCTTCTTTCAACTCGCCTATCCTGCTGACCTTCACGGCAGCGCCATGGTCCGTGAGGAACGAGCAGTTGCGCGTCTCCTGCCCTATGATCGGGGATATCACCAGCATCGGAAGCTCCTTGGCAAGGCTTTCGCTCACCGTGATCCCGCCGGATTTAGAGATCAAGAGGTCGGAGATCTCCATATATTCGTAAACGTTATTAACGAACCCGAAGACTATCATCTTATCTTTCATATTCGGCCGCAGCTCCTCGAGCCTCCTGCGCAGTTCCTCATTATGGCCGCAGACCGTAATGATCTGCGCGGGCCGTGATATGCTGTCTATCGTCCTGACTATCTCCTCGATGGGCCCGACACCGAATCCCCCTCCCACCACAAGTATCGTAATCCGGTCGTCCGACAGGCCTGTCTTTTCCAGTATCGCTTTGCCGTCAAGCGGCTTCGAGAATACGGGCTCTATAGGTATCCCGAATACCTTTATCCTGGAATCATCTATTCCCCACCGCAGCAGGTCCTTTCTCGTATCCTCGCCGGCAACGACATAGATATCAGTCATCGGCGCCAGCCACCACGAATGCGACCTGTAATCGGTTATCACCGTTATAAGGCGCGTATCGATAAGCCCCTGCTTCTTCAGGTCTCCTATGACTTCACTCGCGAAAAAATGCGTCGAGATTATGACATCCGGCTTCCATTCGGCCAGAAATTTCCGCAGTTTTACGGAATTGACCCAATTATTGATCCTCCGCAATCTGGAGACAATGATATTCACCAGCTTATTATCTGTCATGTAATACAGAAGCCCCCAGAAAGTAGGGGTCTTATTAACCATGAATAGATATGCCTGGAGATATATCCATTTGAAGAACGGATTCGTGTAATCGAGCGAGTCTATTATCCTGACCTCCGCGCCGCCGGGCGCGGCCTCGTCGAGCGCGGCCTTGACCGCGAGTGAAGCCTTCTTATGCCCTATGCCGGCAGTGGCATACATAATAAGTATCTTCTTCAATCTCTTTGCCTCCCCTTTCTCTTCACGGATCTCTCCGACTTCCTGCGCTCCCTGGCGAGAAGCCATTTCACCGCCTCCAGCAGGTCCTTGAATATGTAGTCCGGCTTAACATCCCATCTCTTTACCTCATCCTGCGGGGTCTTGCCAGACAACACGAATATGGTACTCACCCCCGCAGCCCTGCCGGCCAGGACATCGACCCTGCTGTCCCCTATAAAATACGTTTCGGCCGGCGATATCTTATATTTCTTCATCGCCGTCTCCAGCAGGCCGGGCTTGGGTTTCCTGCAGGCGCAATTATCCTCATTCCTATGGATGCAGTAGCATACCTCCTCTATATTGCCGCCGGCTTCTCTCGCTTCCGCCACCATCTTACGGGTTATCTCATCCAGCCTATCCTTCGTAAAATAACCCTTCGCGACTCCGGCCTGGTTCGACGCCACTATCACGCGGATCCTGTTCCGGTTCAGAAGCCTAAGCGCCTCGAGCGCGCCCGGAAGGAAATGGAAATCTTTAAGCTCCGTAACGTACTCATACTCCGTCCACCCGCCCGGATCTTTATTAATAACGCCGTCTCTGTCTATGAATAACACCTTTATCATAATTTGATATCCTCTTTCAGTAAACAGGCGAGCCACAATATGGTAAGAGGCAGAAGGTGCAACAGAAAGCGGCTCCAGGTCTTGCTGGCAAAGAATACGACGTCAACATAAGATATCATGTAAAATACGATGTAACCGCAAAAGGCCAGGACGAGAGAAGCTGTGATATATCCCGTAACCCCTTTAAATAATTCTTTATACTTAAGCGCGGCCACCGCTATTACCGCCGGCCACAATATGAGCCATTTCTTCGGGCCGAAGAGCTGTTTCTGGAGCTCGTATAATATCGGTCCGAGCTTGTGAAGCTGCCTCACCATATATAAAGGATTCAGGTTCGCGAGGTTTATCTCGTCATTAATTATCCCGTATTTACGCTTTATGAAAGCCCAGGGCAATATGATGAGCACGATAATGAACGCGTACAGCGCCGCGGCATATACGGGCTTATTCGATCCGCCCTTCCGCACGCGCGCAGTGAGCGAGGCCCATAGCACAATGGATGCGTTGATAACGCAGTACATCGCCCCCTCATTCTTTGTCCATGCTGATAGCGCCGCCATTACGGCCGATAAAGCGAGATAACGGAAATCATCCCTGCGCTCAAGCCACCTGAAGAGGAAGACCGAACCCGTAAAGCAGTAAAATGCCAGCGGCAGTTCCTGATACGCGTTCGTCGCGTAGGCATTGAATTGCGGAATGGTCGCAATTATGAAAGTGAATAATAACGCGTAGGCACGGCTGGCAAACCTGCGTATCGCAAAATAGAGCGCCACCAGTATCCCGACGAAGAATAAAGGAAATATTATCTTCACCAGCTGGTCGTTCATGCTCCCCATCGCCATATAGATGAATGTCTCCGCAAGCGGTATGTTGAGCGGGTAATCGGGATGCGGGAAACCATGGACCAGGCTCGGAAAATAGGTCTCCGGTATGGCCTTTGCCAGGAAGAAGATCTTGCTCTTTATGGCATATATGGCTACGGCATCATAAGCTTCGATCGGCCTGATAAGCGCCCTGAAAAAAGCGTAGGCCACCTCGAGCGCTATGCCGAATTTCAGGAAGACGCTTAAAAAAGAGATTGCAATCACGTCATTGCGAGGGCGAAGCCCGAAGCAATCTATTTTTTGAGATTGCTTCGTCAGCCAATAAGAACGCAGGGGCTTCCTCGCAATGACAAGTCCTGCCGCAACCACGGCAGTCCATGGCAAAAGCAGTGCGGGGATACTGAACTTCCATCCGGCTATATAAAACAGCAGCATCTCCAGGCTTATGAAGCCTATCCCGATACCGTAAGAGATAAATACGGTTTCGGTAATACCGAGACCGTCGAACCTGCCCATTATGAGACAGAGGATATTGAATCCTATGAATAAAACGGCCGCTATCGCTGAGCACAGGCCTATAAGTTCCATCTATTATTCCTTTGCCTTCTTCAGGGCATATTCCGATATATCCACTATAAAGCCAGGGTCACTACTCTCCATGCGGGGATAGAGATAATAGACCGCCCTTCTACGCTCTATGCTACCCTCTTCCATTCCCGTTATACTGTAAGTGCCGTTTTCAGGGATATTATTTTTACAATAATCCAGGAACGCGTAAAGTTTATCGCCAGTCACATATGCGTGTTTTCCTTCGATATCCCTCGACAGGAGAGCCGCATAGTCGCGGATATTATTCTTCACTACAAGCTCCCTGGCGAGAAAAGCCAGCCAAAGCGCTACCCAGGCGGCAAAGAAGGCCTTGAAGGCCGCTTCAGCTATTCTATCCTTCCGTGACGGCATCGGCATCACCCCGCTACTATCCAGTTCATGAAACGTCTGGCAAGAAACCCGAAATGCCTGAAAGATTGTATCGATCTTATCTGGTACGCTATTATGCCGGGCCTTAAATAAAACTTCGCGAATGCCAGGCGATGAAGGTTCTTCAGCCTGCTTCTGCTTATGCCTGGCGGTGTATACGCCGCATTGGTAAAATAGAACCTCTCCCAGTCGACATCTTTAAGCTCTCCGCCGGATAGGAGTTTCGCGTAACTTTCGGTGCCGGGAAACGGCAGGTATGTGAAGAAATTCGCCCGTTTGAGCGGAAGCTCCGCGGCAAAATCTATCGTCTGCGCTATCGTCTCTTCCGTTTCCCCGGGGAATCCCAGTATAAAAAATCCCGCCATGTCTATTCCCGCCCTGTCTATCCTTCCGACATGCTCCCTTATCTTAGCGGTCGTTATCCCCTTCTTCATCAGGGCAAGCACCTCATCCGAGCCGGACTCTATGCCGAGAGATATCATATGCAATCCTGTCTCTTTCATGAGGCGAAGAAGCTCATCATCCAGCGTATCCATCCTGACGCCATTAGGCACAGCCCATGTCATGCCGAGGTCAAGGGCCTTAAGGCGCCTTAACAATTCTTTCGCGTATTCCTTATCCATGGTAAAATTGTCATCTATAATATGGAACTCCTTTATGCCGAAATCTTTCTTCAGCATAACTATTTCTTTCAAGACATTATCGACCGACCTGCGGCGGATCTTCTTGCCTGCGACTATACTGCCCGCGCAGAAAGTGCATGGATACGGGCATCCCCTCGTAACCATTATCGGCGCTATCGGGAACTGCTTAAAGAATGCCCCGTGCTGTGACTCCGGATATTCCTGCGGCTTTATCAGGTCCCATGACGGCAGGCCCAGCTTATCGAGATCGTCCGCTGCTATCTTGGGGTTAGCCCTGACACTTGCCCCATCCCTGAAGACAAGCCCCGGTATCCCGGAAAGGTCCGTCCTCCCCGTCTCAATATAGTCCGCAAGCATCGGCAGTCCGGCCTCGGCCTCTCCCGCGAAGAGGTAATCCAGCTCCTTTTCTTTCTTAAGCGTCTCTTCGGGCAGCGCTGAAGGATGCGGGCCGCCTATGACGGTTACCATTGCCCTATTGAACATCTTCGCCGCATGAAGCGCTTCGCGTATATACGGCAGGTCGAACGTATAACATTGCAACCCGATCATGTCCGGGGAGTACTCCTCAAGTACCGGAAGAAACTTATCGATGGTAAGATTGTCCTTGATGCAGTCCAATATCCTGACCTCGTGCCTCTTCCTGAGCGCTGTAGCCAGATAGCCCAACCCAAGTGACGGCTGGATATGATCGCTCCTGTTAAAAGGTTTTACTAATAGTATCTTCAATCGACAAACCTGTATTTTAATATTGTCCAGATCGCGCCGAAACCATGCTTCCAGGAGATCTTCTTCCCTTCGGCATATGTCCTGCCATAATAGGATATCGGCATTTCATAGACCCTGAGGGATTTATTTTTAAGTATCTTCGCTGTAAGTTCAGGCTCTACCGAAAAATCGTTCGAACGTATGTTTATGCCGTCTATAACGCCCTTCCTGAACATCTTGTAACATGTCTCTATGTCCGACAATGTGGAGTTAAAAAGGAAGTTCATCGTGAAAGTTATGAGACTATTGCCGACCTTATGCCAGAACATGTGGACGCGCTGGGGCTTACCGCCCGATAACCTCGAGCCATAGACAACGTCCGCCACTCCGTCCTCTATGGGAGCGGCCATCTCCATGAACTCGTTCGGGTCATATTCGAGGTCCGCATCCTGTACAGTCACTATCTCTCCTGTGGCGGCCCTGAAACCGGTCCTGAGGGCCGCTCCTTTACCGCCGTTCTTCTCATGCAGTATAACCTTCACCCTCGGATTGCCCTTCAGGCCGTTGAGGATCTCGCGCGTGCCGTCCGTCGAGCCGTCGTCGACGATCACGAGCTCCTTGACCATGCCGAGCTTCAGCACCTTCTCCACGATCTTCGATATGGTATCCTTCTCGTTGTATACAGGCATCACGACCGATAGTATGTTATCTCTCATTTTTTAACGCTCCTATTCGACTCATTCCCGAGCATCTCTTTATACTTTATATAACTCATGAACTGGTAAAGGGCTCCCGCCCATGATACGGTGAACCCCAGAAGACCGTCTTTACAGCCGCCTTTCTGCACATAAGCCTTCAGAAATCTCGACAGGGACTTCCTGTACATTTTGATGAAATTTATAGGACGCTTCTCTTTGAACCATTTCTTCGCCTCGAGGGTCGTCTGGTTATTCAGGCTCACGAAGAAATCATGAAAATCCTTATACGAGTAATGGAGTATATCTTTCTTAAGATGCCCGCATGACCCGTTGATGAATATCCTGGGATGGACCTCGGCTTCCTCATATCTGAACGCGTCTTTATCGAATAACCTCACCTTCGGAGCGGGATACCAGCCGCCGTAACGTATCCATCTGGCTCCGATAAAGCTCTTTATGGGGATCGTGTAGTGGTTATCCTTCATTTCACCTTTTAACAGCGCATCTATCTCCTCCGCAAGCTCCGGAGTGACCCTCTCATCAGCATCGAGGCTGAGGACCCATTTATTCTTCGCCAGGCTGTAAGCGTAATTGCGGTGCCTGCCCTCATTATCCATCTTCCTGCTGAAGACCTTATCGGTCAACCGTTTTGCTATACTTACGGTATTGTCTGTGCTGTTATCGTCGAGGACTACGATCTCGTCAGCCCATAAGGCGCTCTTAAGACATTCCTCTATGTTATCCTCTTCATTTTTAGTGATCACTACGACCGAAAGGCGCGCTTTATCGGACATATCAGTAATACCTCACTTTCGCTTTGTGTATGAATGACAGGGCCTCGAGAAACCTTCCGAACTTCTCTTCGCCTACAAAAATTTCGCTGAACTTCTTCTTCTTCGTAAGTATCTTTACCGCGGCATTCAGGTAAAAACTCCCCAATGGCAGGTCGGCCGCTATTATATTGGAGTGGGACGGTATGGAAGCCTTATCTCTCCTGAAGAACCAGACCCGGTTGCCGCTTCTGGCCAGTTTCATAGAATCTGTCTCGAGCCTCTTCAGGATATTTGTATCGTACCTGTCCAGCACATAAGCCACTCTCTTCGGCCTGCCCCACCTGAATTCAAAGATCTCCCTGTTCCTGTTGAAATCCTCATCGAATGTCCTAACCGTTCCGAAAGAAGAGTTTTCCCTGTGATAAACATAAGCCCCGCACGCCCTGACCGGCCGGTACCCTTCTCTAGCCGCCCGCCGGGAGAAGTCGGTATCTTCAAAATTTCCCATTCCATATATCTCATCGAAGACGCCTATCTTTTTTATCAGATCTCTCTTTATCAGCATGCAGAAACCGATGGCAGCGCCGAGCTCTATGCTGCGGCCGCGTTCGGACCTTATCTTCTCAGCATAGAGCTCAATAGGCTCCCCATGGGCCGGTTTCTGACCCAGGTTATTGCTCGATGGATTGACTATTCCTATATCCGGCGCGCTTTCCGCTACGGCTATCATCTCGTCCAGCCAGAGCCTCGTAACAATCGTATCATTATTGAGAAGGCATACGAACGGCGCGTCGGAAGCGGCGATCCCCTGGTTGACCGCCTTTATGAATCCCAGGTTCTCCTCATTCCTTATGAGCTTCACCGGGAAGGCCGCTGAGGCCGCCACTTCCTCAAGATACTGCCTTGTCTCTTTACCGCTCGCGTTATCGATTATGATCAGGCGCCAATCCCCGCCGGAATTATCCTTCAGCGACTCTATACAATCCCTGGTCTTCGCGGGCTGGTTCCATACAGGTATGATTATGTCACAGCGCATTATGATTTACTTCCTCTTTACCAGAAAATCGCCTATAGCTATGTAATCGAGCCCGGAACCGAGGTACATATTTACGGCGTCTTCGGGGCTCGAGACCATCGGCTCGCCTCTCCTGTTAAGCGATGTATTGATCAGGACGGGCACGCCGGTCTTGTCGTAAAACCTCTTTATGAGCGCGTAAAACCTGGGATTCGCGTCTTTTGTAACTGTCTGCGGCCTCGCCGTGCCGTCTACATGCACCACCTCGGGTATCCTGCGCTTCCAGGCTTCGTCTATCACGAAACTTAATGTCATGAACGGAGCGTCGATGTCCCTTCCGAGTATGTCTTTCGAATGATCCCTCAGCATGGAGGGACAGAACGGCCTCCAGTTTTCCCTGAACTTCACCATCTCGTTTATGCGGTCGCTCGTCCCCGGTATCGTGGGATTTCCCAGTATCGAACGGTTGCCCAGGGCCCGCGGGCCGAACTCGAGCCTGCCGTTGAACCAGCCCACGACATCGCCTTCGGCCAAGAGCGATGCCACCTCTTCCGCTATATCGCCGGACTTCCTGAAAGCTATCCTCTCCTCGCGCTCCAGAGCGGCCTTTATCTCTTTCTCCGTAAACTCGGGGCCAAGGTAGACGTCCTCCATAGGGGCTATCTTATCACCCAGCATGTTAGCCACATAGACCGCGGCGCCGAGAGGCGTACCGGCATCATGGGAAGCCGGCTGGACAAAGAGCTGCTTTACCATAGGATGCTCGAGGAGCTTCCTGTTGAGGACCACATTAAGCGCGCAGCCGCCCGCAAAGACCATCCTGCCCTCATCTCTCTTCAGAACATCCCCGAGATGGGTCTCCATTAGGCCGATAACTATGTCCTCGAATATCTTCTGTGTGGCCGCGGCTATATGTATGTACGGTTCGCCGAGAGAATCACCCGTCCTGGGAGGGCCGAACTTCTCAACCAGCTTTTTAGGTATCATGGAATCGGGCCTGAATCGCCGCGACCGTATCGGCCAGACATATTCCGGATTTATCCTGAAACTCTTCCCGTCCGAATATATGATATCCGAAAGATCCGCCTTTAGCGGATTCCCGTACGGCACCATGCCCATGAGCTTGTACTCACCGTCGTTGGGATCGAACCCCAGGTAAGCCGTCATCGTGGAATAGAACCTTCCGAGCGAGTCCGGCAGGTCGATCTCTTTTATCTTGGATATCTTTCCGCCGGAGCCTTCCGCGAACAAAGTGGACGCGAACTCGCCGCTGCCGTCTATGCTCATGATCGCCGCGTCCGGATAACCCGATAAGAGGTAAGCGCTCGCGGCGTGGGCCATGTGATGCTCCACGAAAAAGACCTTCTCCGGAGGCAGATCGATCCCGAAATCCTTTAATATCGAAAAGACCATCTTCCTTATTTCCCGATTCTTCTTTGGCGATTTCATGATCGCCTTATACGCGCGCGACGGCTCAGAGAAGAGGGTCTTCAGGGCATATGCCCATTTCTTCTCATCGAAGGCGCGGAATGACCATGGGAAAGCCACGGCATCTATCTCTTTCGGGGAGACCCCGGCCTGTTTAAGGCAGAACTCTATGGACCTGGCGCATGGTTTGCCAATGGCATGTTTTACGCGGATAAACCTCTCCTCTTCCGCCGCGGCCACGACTTTACCGTCAACAATTATAGCCGCCGCCGGATCATGCAGGAAGAACGGGCCTCCGAATCCCAGGACTTTCATACCACCTCTTTATTTATATGCTTCCTTATTCAATTCCCAATATTTGGCGTATCTTAAGAAACGCCTGAATGACGACAGTATCGCAAAGACGAGCCCGTGAATGCCGTCTTTATAACCCGCCTTCTTTATATAGATTTTAATGAAAAGTTTCACGGGCCCCAGCAGAAGCTCTCTCTTCAATCTTTTTTTCGGGATCAGGCCGAACTTTTTTACCATCTCCTCGGCTTCGAGGGAGCTGTAGAAGTCCTGCATCGTAAGATAATGGCTTATGCAGGGATAATTATAGTGCTCCATTACGGAATCAAAGTCGCCTATGCCCCCGTCGATGACCAGAAAATCGTCTATGCCCGAGCCTTCAAATTTTCCCCTGCCGCTTTTGAACAGCCTGAGTGGCCTGTTGGCCTCCTCCCCGCCATGCCTTAAAAATTTGCCGCAAAAATTATTTGCCCTTCTGAACCTGAATGCCGAGAATTCGCTTCCGCGCTCGAGAAGATTAAGGATATCCTTCTTCAGGCCCTCTGTCATCTTCTCATCCGAATCCATCTCCAGTATCCAGTCGCCGGAAGTGTGCTTTATACCCAGGTTTCGCTGAGCGACAAAATCCCTGTTCATGGGGTGTGTTACTATCTTATCCGTATACTCTGCAGCTATCTCGCGGGTCCTGTCGGTCGAATTATCGTCTATTATCACGATCTCATCGGCCCACTTCACGCTGTCGAGGCACTGCTTCAAGAAAGATTCTTCATTTCTCGTCAGTATGACAACTGATATCTTCTGCCTCATATGGATCCCCTTGCCGCTTCTTTCGCGTTTTTCACTATTCGCGCGGCCTTTTCCGAAAGCCTGTTCATATCCGTCTCAAATACTATATCCGCTGGGATCAGGCCTCTGAATTTCGCTATCAGCGCATGAAATGAGGGGTCGTCGGTAAATACGAAACCGACCCCCTTATGCTGCCTCTTACCGGGCCTTGCCAGTATACTGAATAACGCTTTCCAGTTAAAGAACGGCCTTCTAAGGGCCATGACCTTCATATTGGTGTGCTCATACGGCACTTCGCCGGCATTATCGGTTATGACAATGACCTTGTTCTGGTCCATGCACATCTCTTTCAGGATCGGCCCGGAGCCTTTCTTATTCCTAAGCACAAAAGCGACCCTCACCGGATGCCCCCACCTCCTGTAGAAAGTCCTGCCGTTGCGGTCCATCAGGTCGCGCACCTTCTCCTTCTCCATGACATTCATTATGGTGCTGTTCCTCAGGTGTTCGACGAACGCGGCCTTAGCCTTTACGCATCTGTAACCGGCGGCTATGGCTTTCAGCGAATAGTCCCTGTCATCATAATAACCCGGCAGATACGCCGTATCCAGCCCTCCCAGTTTGCTGATGACCTCGCGCCTTATAAAAAAACAGTGGCCGCGGCACCAGTCGGTATCGATAACCTGTCCGCTAAATCTCTTCAGTTCCGCGGCGAAGGTATCGATATCGACATCCTCCGGCCTATGCCATTCGGGATTGGCCAGGCCTATCTTCCTGTCGTCCTCAAATACCCTGACCAGCTCTTCGAGCCATCCCTCGGTAAATATCGTGTCGTCATTCTGCAGGCAGACGTATTCCGAATCTTTCGAAATATCGAGGCCCGCATTGATCGATCTTATCCAGCCTATATTCTCTTTTTGCTTCAATAAAACCATGTCAAGCTTTCCGGACCTTGAATATTTCTCCAGAAGGCCCGATATATCTCCGCCGCAGGAATTATCGATAACTATCAGGCGACAGGGATATTTGGTATGCTTTATAAGGCTTTCTATACAGCCTCTTACCAGCCCTCCGTGCCCGCATGTAGGCAGTATTATATCGCACCTTCCGGCGTTCATGCTTTCGGCTCCCTCAGCTCCTCGATCATAGGCATCAGCCCTTTCGCGGCATCCCTATCGAAGCGTACATGGCATATCCTGGTCCTGTGCAGCGGGACCATCGCCCTGAGTATCATGAACATCCTGTCATCATCGACCAGTACCGCGTCGTACTTTTTTCTCTTCTTCGTACCAAAGGAACGCTCTATCACCCTGACGGCCGCCTGCGCGGCGGTAAACCTCCCCGGAAAATAGTTAAACTTTATATTCTGATGTAGAGGCATCCCTATTCTCCTCGACGCCTCTTCGATACGATTCTTTGAAGCCGACTTATCGCCGAATATCCACAGGTTTACCCAGCACCACTCGCGCGCCAGGAATAAAACGGCTTTGAGCATATTCTCGATCTCCCCGTCCGCTATGCCTTCACGCATGTGAAAAGATATACCCATCCTGAGATGCCGCGGCCATTTCCTGAAATACTCCAGTGCCCCTTTTGAGACCAGGGAATCCCTGTCGCCCATGGCCCTGAACGAAACATGCTTCTTATGATAGACATAGGAGGAGTGGACATTGACGCACCTGTAACCGGCCTTGCCCGCCCGCATGGAATAATCAGTATCATCATAATTGCCCACCCCGAATGCCTCGTCCAGGTATCCTATCTTATCTATCACTTCCCTCTTTATAAGCATGCAATAACCGAAGCACTGGTTCATCTCCATATAGGCGCCTTTATTGCGCGCCAGCCTTTCCGCATGCGTATCGATAGCCGCGCTTCCGTGGCCGTCGCACTGGGGATTCAGGAGCCCGACATCGGGATGCTCTTCAGCGAATTCTATCATGTTCTCAAGCCATCCCCGCGCCGGTATGGTGTCGTTATTCATAACACAGACATAGGGCGCGTCTGAGGCTTTCAGGCCCTGGTTAACAGCTTTGACAAACCCCATATTATTCTCATTGCGTATAAGAAGCTTCCCCGCGCTTTCCACCGCTAGCTTTTCAAGATACTCTTTTGTTTCGGCGGAACTTCCATTATCCACCAATATCAGCCGGTACGGAAACTTTGTATTTCTCACAATATGCTCAATACATGTTCTCGTATGCTCCGGCTGGTTCCAGACCGGTATTATGATATCGCATTTCATGCTGATCTTCTTCCCAATAAAAATCGATCGGCTGCCGCAAGAACATCTTCGGGCTTTATGGATGTAAGGCAGGTCCTGTTCTCGCATATTTTGTATTTGAATTTCTTGTAACACGACCTGCAAGGTATATCATTCTTCGCTATCACGGCATGGTTTTCCGTCATCGGATAGGGGCCGTATATCTTTTCATCCACAGGGCCGAAGATAGATATGGTCTTCAGTCCCAGGCCGACCGCCATATGCAAAGGCCCTCCGTCGTTCGTTATTATAAGGGCACACCTGCTTATAAGGCCTAAAAAATTCCTGAGGCTGGTCTTGCCGCATGCCATTATGGCCTTGCTCTTCATCCTGCCTTGTATATCAACGCATATCTCAGTTTCCCGCGCATCCCCCATGAGCAGCACCCTGGCGCCGTACCGATGGGCAAGCCCGTCGCATACTATGGCAAATCCGCCCCTCTCCCATCGCCTGTGCCTGGCGTCCATGCCCCAACTTGCGCCGCAGCCGGGTATAACGCCTACCAGGAGATCTCCAAGAGACGCGCCGTTGGCCTTCAAAAAACCGTCGGCCCAGGCTATATCCTCCCGCGTAACATAGACCCTGGGCTCAAGCCTGAATTCGCCCGTATCTATGCCCATGAATTTCAATATCTCGCAATAATATTCCACAACGTGTTTCTCTTCAAAACCGTCTATGTCTATCTTTTTCGTAAGGAACCTGCCGCGGCCTTTATAATTGAATCCGTACCTTTTCTTTATTCCTGCCAGGCCCAGTAACAGGGAATATTGGTATCCAAGCGATAGGTCGATTACGATATCGAATTTCTCCCGCCTCACGGAAGCAAGAAAATCCCGCGCCAGTTTCAGGCACGCCATCTTTGACTTTGCCCAGACCGCCCTGAAGTCGTCCTTCTCATATATGAAGAATTTATCGATCTTCGGATCGGACTTTATGACTTCGTAAGCCCTCTTGTTGCAGATATACCCTATAAAACACGAAGGATTTTTATTCTTCAATATCTCGATAAGAGGCGTGGAGAATATCACATCCCCTATGCCGAACGGATTTACGATAAGGATCTTTTCGGTATTCATAGGCCTGTAGTTTTGGATACTCTTATAAAGGCAAGGCTTGTACCTATGGCAAACCAGAAAAGGGTCGCCAGGTTCAATGAATAAAGATTTGTATCAAAAAAGCTGTGCACCAGGAACGCGAAGACGCCTATGGATATGCCCCAGAGCGCCGTCCGGTAAAATTCGTCTTTAATAACCTTCAACTGCCTTATAACCGCCCGGAAATACGAAAAAAGCAGGAAGAGAAATCCTGACAGGCCGACCAGCCCCGTATCCGCGGCCATCTGGAGATAGCAATTATGCGCGTAACTGCCCTTCTTGCCCTTAAACTCATCATTCCTGTACTTCATGTAATTAACGAAGAAAGTGTTGAGCCCGCTGCCTATGACAGGATGTTTCATGAATACCTGCCAGGAAGTGTCCATCATCTTAAACCGGTGACCAAAGCCGCTGGTTGAAAACATATAGGAAGTGGTTTCGGTCTTGATCAGGATGGAACCGGCCAGGATAGCCACCAGCAGAAGAAATATCCACATTTTGCGTTTTGAAACAGCGACATACACCATCGACATCGCAAGGGCGATCCAGGCGCTCCTCACCTTGGCCAGGAAGAACAGATAGAAAAGTCCGGCGGACACTGCCATCATAAGGTACTTCATACCCTGCTTTTTCATACCGAATAACGCAATGCAGGATAGAGGTGCTATCATCAGCAATATCCATGCGGCCAGGTCATTCGGAAACGGAAAGGAAGCCGTCGGGAAACCTCTGAAAACATCATTATCTACAAGCAGGGTCCTGATCTTGAAAGCCGGGTAGTTATGTAGAACGTCATAACCCGTTGTGTAATACTGTATAAAGCCATCCGCCATTATTACAACTATGGAAATAAACGCCATCAGAAGAATATCCTTCAACCTCTCTTTTGTCCGTATGGTATCCGCCATGACGATACAGAGAAATATATACTTCAGCACTTTGGTAAAAAACGCCTTCATGCTCAAGGCCGGATAGGCGGTATTGATAAAAGATGGTATTATCGCCGCGGCAAATACGACAAAGGCAAAGCCCAGTTCGATCTGCTTAAATTTAAGATCGCGGTTCAGTATCTTTTGTACTGCCCACGCGATTATCGCAACCGTAATACCGATCTCCGATATCGACTTGGAGAAAGGCGCGGCGAAGACTATCGCATAGAGGCACCACTTTATCGTCTCGTCGATCACCCTGTTAAGACGTTCTTTATTCAAGATCGTCCCCTTTCTTGCTCCTGCCGAATCTTCCCGTATCGACAAGGGCAAGCCTTATCCCCAGTACCAGCATGAACATGGCTACACCGCCGATCAGTATCAGAGCCGGCCTCAGCGGCAATATCTGCATCAGCAGGGCCGACAGGCCCAGGACGATACATATGCCGTATATGACGAGTACCGCCCTCCTTTTCCTGAAGCCCAGAAGCGCCAGCCTGTGCGAAGAATGATCGCGGCCGCCCTGGAATATCGAGCGCCCCTCCACCAGCCTCATTACGGTAACAAGCATCGTATCGAATATCGGATAAGCAAGTATAAGTATGGGCATGGCAAGCGACGTAGTAAGAAATTTTGAGCTCCAGCTTCCCATAACCGCTAGAGACGCCAGCACAAAACCCAGCACAAGGCTACCTGTGTCCCCCATGAATATGCTCGCCTTCGGAAAGTTGTGTTTCAAGAAGCCGAGGCCCGCTCCGGCCAGGGCGAATGACATGACCGCGACAGGCAATTGCCCGCTTGTACACATAGTTATTCCGAAGAATATAGAGGCTATGACCGCTATCCCCACGGAAAGGCCGTTCATGTTATCCAGCAGATTGAAAGCATTGGTAATCCCGACTATCCACAGGTACGTAAATATCGTATCGAGATAATAATTATGCAGGAACTCTACCCTTACGCCGGACTTTATTACTATCATAGCCGCAAGAAACTGGCCCAACAGCTTCACCTCTGGCATCATCCCCATCCTGTCGTCAACGAGCCCCACAACCAGGAGGAACGTGCATCCCACTATGACACTCAGTAATTTCGCGTCCAGTGTCAGGCCTATGGTCATAAGTATCCCTATTATGAACGAGACATATATCGATACGCCTCCGAGAAGGGCGGTGGGCCGCGCATGGACCTTGTTAGTCTTGGGATGGTCGAGATAATTGAGCTTTACCGCTATATTCTTTATGACCGGCGTGATGATATATGATATCACTGTAGTCAATATAAAAACTTCCGCTATATTCTTTATTCTCAGCATGATAAAACCCCGAATTTTATTCCTTAAAATACTCCACTATATTTACAAGCATCTCATCCAGGTCTACCTCCGGCCGGAAACCGATAAACTTATTTATCTTCGTGATATCCGGCGCCCTATGCCTCATGTCCTCGAAACCTTTTTTGTACGCCTTGTCATACGGAATATACACTATCGGGGAGCGGGATCCGGTGAGCTTCTTCACCTTCTCAGCCAGCGCCTGGATGGAGATGGTGTGCGGATTACCGATATTAAATATCTCCCCGACGGCCTTCGGCGTCCGGGCAAGCCCGGTTATAGCGCTTACGGCATCGGAGATATAAGTGAAACTTCTCGTCTGCCGGCCATCTCCGTATATGGTAATAGGCCGGTTTAACAGCGCGTCTTTCACAAAACGCGGCACCACCATGCCATACATTCCGCTCTGGCGCGGGCCTACGGTATTGAAGAAACGCACTATGATCACCGGTAATCTCTTCTCGCGCCAGTAGGCCAGCGACAGGAATTCGTCCATCGCTTTCGCGCACGAATAACTCCATCTCGATATGGTAGTCGGGCCCAATACCCTGTCATCATCCTCTTTGAATATCCTCTTGCCCGGCCTGTCCTTCCCGTATATCTCGGAAGTGGAGGCAACCAGCACTTTCTTCCTTCCGAACGAACTTGCCAGATTCAGGACAGTCTCCGTCCCTTTTACGTTGGTATGTATCGATTCCAGCGGGTTATCGATGATATACTTCACGCCTACGGCGGCCGCCATATGGTAGACCATGTCGCAATTTCTTATAAGGCGCTTCATAAGCTTTTCATTCATTATGGTGCCTTTATGAAATGAAAAACGGCGGTCGCGTAAAAGGTGTTTTATGTTCCTGATGCTGCCGGTGGAGAGGTTGTCGATAACAACCACATCCTCATCGCGCCTCAAAAGTTCTTCGGCCAGATGCGACCCTATGAAACCCGCTCCGCCTGTAATAAGATTCTTCATTGCCTGACAACCTCCCTATTTCTTAAAACATTCTTTGTATAGAGACTCTATATCATTGACCAGCCGTTCTTTTGAATATTTAGCCCTTACCAGCTCCCTGCCGTTCAAGCCGAATTCGGCCCTCTTCTTCCCGTCGGCCAGAAGATCGGCGAGTTTGCGGGAGAGGTCCTTCGCGTCATCGCTATTTACCAAGAAGCCGTTCTTACCGTGAATCACTATATCCCTTACCCCGCCGACGTCGGTGGCTACCACAGGCCTTGCGCAAGCAGACGCTTCTATGAGAGATACAGGAGTGCCTTCGTTCAGGGATGTCAATACCACTACGTCCAGATCAGCATAGACAGGCGCGAGATCCTTTTTCCAGCCGGTAAATATCACCCGTCCGTCCAAGCCCGCGCGCTTCACTTTTTCCTTAAGATCAGCGGCGCATTCACCGTCGCCTATTATCACAAAATTAACTTTTGCCAGCCTGTCTCTGCCTATAAAATCTGCCGCCGCGTCTATAAACATCCCGTGGTTCTTTATGGGAACGAGCCTGCCGACTATACCCACCAGCAGCGTGTCCGGACCGACGCCAAGCTCTTTCCTGAATGCCCCTCTCTCCTTTTCGCATGTAAGGAACCTGTCGAGCTCAAAACCGAGGGGTATTACCACGCACTTCGACGCTTCCACCACTTTTAATTTATTGACTATCTCATCCCTGATGAGCCCGCTTACCGTCACCACCCTGTCGGTAAAGATAGCGAGAAACTTTTCTATCATCAGGAAGATGCGCGCTTTCACGGGGTTAAAATAACCGTCAAAGACATGGCCGTGGAAAGTATGCACTTTCACCGGGACGCCCGCGCAGATAGCCGCCAGGCGGCCGAGTGTACCGGCCTTTGCTGTGTGCGTATGCACAATATCCGGTTTCTCGCGCTTTATTACCGACAATATGGAAAAGAACGCCCTTATATCTTTTATCGGCGAGATCTCCCTCGACATGTCTTTTATTATCACGGGCGCTACATTCTTCTCGGCCGCAAGATATGACATATCACCTTCGGAGTCATTCACCATGCCGCATACCAGAATATCCCTGTAGCCGCGCCTGTTCAATTCACTCGATAGAAGTACCGTATGTATGGCCGGTCCCCCGACATTGAGACGGGCTATTATCCTGACTATCTTTTTTGGGGCCGCTATATCCATCCCTTAAACCAGTAATATATTATGCCCAGGTACTCATGCATTATACCCCTTATCTGAGTCAAGCTTATCTTTTTTGTAAATATGCCATTCGTTTTGTGCGCATAGAAAGAACTCTTTGGAATTGGGGTATATGATACATCTATATCTCCACCCATCTTAGCAAAAACTTTCGATACACGCAGCATATGGTACGGCGAAGTCAATAAAATGATCTTTTTCCAACCTTTTTTGTCAAGTATTTCCCTGGTAAAAAGAACACTATCATGCGTATTAGAAACTCTATTCTCCAGTACTATAGCATTTTCAGGGACACCTAAAGATAGAGCCAAGGCCTTCATAACAAGCGTCTCCTCGAGTATATGGATATATCCAGATGAAAAAATTATGTAGGACGCATACCCTTTCTTATAAAGCTCCACAGCGTATTCAGCCCTTTCCTCATATCCCTGTCCGACTTTTCCGGACTCACCGATACCGCCTCCAAGCACTACTATGGCATCCACTTTTTTGGGAGGATCCGATACTATGAGCGGCTGGGCAAGGACCCATACTATGGGTGTATAAAACACCAGCAAGTAGAACGCCAAAGCCGCTATCAGGCTCTTCATCATAGTGCGCTTGGTATTTTTATACAACTTAAGGAATTTATCCTGCCATGTCATCGACGGCTCTCTTCCCTTCCTTTCGATCGCATCTTCCATAAACGCGCTCATGCGGTCTATGCGGCTGGACCAGCTGTTGTTCCTGGCCACATTCATCCTTCCGGATCGCGCATCCGCGGTATCGAAAGCAAGCGCTTTCTCCAGGAATTTGATGAACTCTTCATGCGTGCCGGCAATGTAAGTAAAGCTATTGCCCCTGTTCATGGCCTCCACTTCCGGCAGTGCCGTGGAAACAACCGGCTTACCCATCATGTGATACTCATTGAGTTTGGTAGGATAAACCGTCATGGTGTATTCGGACACCAGATACGGTATCGTGCACACATCGAACCGGTTTATATACGCCGGAAGATCTTCAAATTCCTTCTTCCCGAGCATGAAGATATTACTCAGACCTTCTATCTCTCCCGTATCCACTTGCTTGGGCCCGACCAGCACTACGGACCACTTCGGATGGCTCGTAGCTATGCGTTTTATAAGTGAAAGGTCAACGTGCTTATGTATACCGCCTATATACCCGATTATAGGCCCATGAATACCGCTTATATCTGCCGGAATTTTTTTGGCCGGATTTGAAAGGTAATCATCGAAGACTTTTGTGTTAACCCCGAAAGGAAATATGTGGACGTTTGGATTGATCTTTAGACACTTATTCGCTATGGCCGGGCCCTGGGCAAAGATAACGTCGCATTTTTTAATCAGCTTGTTTTCCGTATCTCTCAATCTCTTTGGATTGTCTGTCAGGACGTTAAAATCGGCTATGTTATAATATACCAGCAGCTTTCTGCTGTCAAACTCGTCAATTATTTCAAGCGCCATGCTTGTGGGGAGAAATGTCCATATTATTGGATCTCGGAATGATATGGCTTTCATCCAGCGCTTGAGCGGCTCTATCAGAAGCTGCCTGTTCATACGGCCGGCAATTTTTGAATGCGGAAAGGGCAGTATTACGGGTGAATAGACGAAGAGATTCTTCCTCTCCTCCCTGAAACCCTTGGTGCTCCTGATCCAGCTGACAATCCTCTTCTTGAGCCTGTGCACATCCCCGAGATTAGGAGACCTGACGCCTATATTCTCAATGAAAAGGACTCTATTGCCGTTCCTGGCAAAAGTGGACATGATCTCCTGGTGGCCCTGCCACACAAAATCCCAGTCAATACTGGATATGCAGATGATGTCCTGATTTTTCAGCATAATATTCTTTCCGCCATATCGCCCACATATTCCGCTATCGCGGGTGAGGCCGTCAGGCCCGGTGATTCAATTCCAATAAGATTTACAAAACCCGGCAGGCCCCTTTCTGACTCATCTTTTATAACGAAATCCCTGAACTCTCCGCCCGCTTCCTGCAATTTGGGCCTTATCCCCGAAGTATCCGCAACAATGTCCTCATGCTCAATGAATGGCATGATGGCCTTTATCGATCCGCAAAACTTGCCCGCGCGCATACTATCCACCGAATAATCCTTAACACGCTCCTTCATATATTCATCGTCGGGCCCCAGGCGCAGGCTTCCCGCGAGATCAACTGTCGCATGGATCCCCAGTCCTACCGCTTTCGGCCTGGGTACCGGATAGACCAAGCCGCCGACCATCCTGGACTTTGCCCCATTTACCCGGAAATACTGCCCCTTGCAATAATGCAGGCGGTATCCATCTTTATCCACATCTATTCCGGCCATACCGGCAACCATGTCGGAGTCAAGCCCTGCCGAGTTTACCACTACCCGCGCTTCAATCTTTGATACATCATTACCGTTCCTGACACTGATGCTGTAGCCATTTTTAATCTTCTCGATAGCCACAGCCTCCGCATCAAACGCAACCATGGCGCCATTATCCCGGGCGGAACGCAGAAGGAACGCCATAAGCTTATGGGAATCGATTATGCCCGTACAGGGCGAATGAAGCGCGCAGAGGCCTCTCACATTGGGCTCCACCTTCTTGAGCCCAGCAGCGTCGAGCATGGCAAGATCTTCTACACCATTGGCACACCCAAGGGCATATAGCCCCTCCAGGGCGCTCCTTTCCATTTCATCTACGGCAACTATAACTTTACCGGTCCACCTATGGGGTATCCGGTACTTTTCGCACAACTCGCGCAGCAGCCTCCTGCCCCTGACACAAAGACGGGCCTTAAGCGTTCCTGCAGGATAATACATCCCTCCATGTATTACTTCGCTGTTGCGCGAACTGGTCTCCCGGCCGAAAGAATTGTTCCTTTCCAGAATGATGACTCTTCTATTATCTTTTGCAACTTCTTTTCCCACGGCGAGCCCTACCACTCCCGCGCCGATAATCAGTATATCAACTTCTTCCACAACAGCCCCGCGTCAACTTTTATATCCCCAGGCTACCCAGCCCGCCGTATCCCGCAGCCTGGTGATCCGGATCTCCGAGAAACCGCACTTCGCAAAGAGTTCTTCTATCTCGGCCCTGCTAAACCTGTATTCTACAGGCGCGCCGAACCGGTCATAAAGATCTCCGCGTAATGAAAAGGGCCCCGAGCCGAAATTGAATGGCATCTTCGATGCTATGTTCCTGGTAAACTTAAAATTCTTCATTACATTTGCCGGAAGCGTAAAAAAAATGAAGACGAGTGGCGATAATACCCACGCCATGGCATAGAGCGCCTTCCTGGGCAGGCGCGTTGTGATGCGCCTCAAGGCAGTGATAATCTTGAGCATCGCATACTTGAAAATATTATTCGAATGGTCCTCGTACAGATAGATGAATGCAGGGCTGCCCTTCTTAAGCACCCTGGATATCTCGCGCAAACATCTGCCGGGATCCGGAGTATGATGCAACACTCCGAACGAATAGGCGAAGTCAAAAATCGATCCCTTAATGGCTATATTCATTGCCGAACATTTAATAGCCATCACATTGCCGAGTCCGCTTACGAGCCGTCCTGTTTTATAAATACCATCGCTTATATCCATACTTACAAACCTGACTGCGGGATTAGTTTTTGCCATTATATACGTATCATACCCGCAGCCGGATCCCACTTCTATGCCTGCATTGCCTCTCACTATAGGTTCGGGGATAACCTCCTGCATGGCATTGAAATGCCATTTCCGGGCAGGAGCGCCACCGCTTTTCTGCCATAACAGGCTATATGTATTTATAGTTTCTTTTATATTATTCATATTTTAATTAGGGGATATGATTATATTACAATATTATTGTATATGCAAGGTTATAAGGCTGTGAGGAGTCCCCTAAAAACCGAGGATATATCTTTCCCTAAAGCGAAGGATTGCCCGGATTACAGCATTGGGAAGTAATGTTGAGAGGTATATAAGTGTAAATTTATAGTCAAGCCATTCACATTTTCTAAGAATATCCCTTGCCTCGCGGGGCCTCCCCTGTCCCAGCTCCATCTTTGCCTTTAGAAAGGATATCTTTGAGTTAATATGAGCAAGGCCGCGACTGTACTTTATCTCAAAATCGGGATCCATCTTCTTGAATTTTTCAACAACATAACTGAGCTCTTCTGTATAATTGGGTTTAAACATGAATTTCACGGTACCTGATTCGGGATGTATGCGGTATATTGCCAGAGGTTCATCCACATAAGCCGCTTTCGATCTGTACAGCAATCTCATGAAGAGATCATATTGCTCCCACAGATACAGCTTTTCATCAAACATCGATCCTAAAGAGCAGATATCCTCTCTTCTTACAATGGCTGTAAGAAGGCCTATGGGATAAGCATATAAGAATTGCTCAAAGACATCGCCCTCGGGCTGGGCGGTTTTAAATGTCAATTTCTTGCGTTTGCCCGGGTAGAGTCTGAAATAGTTGCTGTAGATGAGGCTGGCTTCTTTTCTTTCGGCAAGGAGTTTCACCTGCTTCTCCAATTTTGTCGGCAACCATATATCGTCGCAATCGAGAAACGCTATAAACCTGCCGCGGGATTTCTCTATCGCCCAGTTCCTTGCCTGACCAAGCTGGACGGTCCTGTCGCTTCTGAAATACCTGATTTTTCCATCATAGCTTCCGGCGATTCTGGCACTATCATCGGTGGACGCATTATCCCAGAATATTATCTCCCAATCCCTGTAAGTTTGGCTATAAACGCTGTCTATGGCCTCTCTGAGATACCGGCCGCTGTTGAAGCAGTTCATTATGACACTTACCGAAGGGGCCGGTTCTGTCATTCTTCTTTTCTCCATACATAGGGAATGCTTTTATCAAAAATATCTTTGCTGGCGGTTTCGTTCAAGTCGTGTGGCATGTCCGTACAGTTGGCCACCATAGCGGAGGATCCGCCAACAGCCCTGAAGGAGTACCATACTTGCGGCGGTATTTGCAGAAGACAATAGTTATCCTGGCCGATCACCACTTCCTGGACTTCACCGCCGGTGGAGCATCCTTTACGGTCATCGTATATCACGACTTTAACGTTTCCGGACGGAACAGCGAAGTTCTGCGTCATCTTCAGATGCTTCTTCCATCCTTTTATGGCGCCGGGGTTTATTGTGGAAAAGTATATCTCCCCGAAATTTCTGAAGTACAAACTATCCGAACGCAGCATATGCATGACTTTGCCGCGCGAATCCGAAAATACCTTGAGAGGTTCTATCAGGACTCCTTCTATCATAAAGATCAGCTCCTTTTCGCCCAGCTTGCGCGGTTGTCGATCGCTTTTTTGATATATTGCTCTATCTGCGACCGCGAAAAATCGGACATATCCGCATAGCCGCCATAGTAGGCCTTATACCAATCGGCTGTCATGTCTATACTCTCCTCGAAATTCAGCACAGCCGACCATCCCAGGCGCTCAAGCGCCTTATCACAACATAGGCGCAGGAGTTTTGACTCTTTTTTTCCATCGTTTAACGGCTTATATTTCCAACTTCCGCCTCCCCAGTGACGAATAAAAAGCTTCAGGACTTCTCTTACGGATTTCACGATCTCCGAATTTGGGCCGAAGTTAAAGGCCTCCCCGCTGATCTTCCCGCGGCCGCGGAGCAGATGTTCACCCAAAAGCAGATAACCGCCCAGTGGTTCAAGCACATGCTGCCATGGCCGGGTTGCGTCGGGATTTCTCACTATCATCTTCTTTCCCGCGCTGAAAGCCCTGACACAATCGGGAATTACCCTGTCCTTGGCCCAGTCGCCGCCGCCTATCACATTACCGGCGCGCGCGGTAGCTATCCTTATGGAATCCCCGCCGGTAAAAAATGCCTTCATATAAGTCCTTGTCGCAAGTTCAGCGCAGGCTTTCGAGGAGCTGTAAGGATCTTCCCCACCGAGTACATCGTCCTCCCTGTAGCCCCTCTCTAATTCGAAGTTCTGATAACACTTATCGCTGGTAACTATAACAGCCGCCTTTACCGAACCGGAAGAACGCAGGCATTCAAGCAGGTTGACTGTTCCGCCCATATTGGTGTGGAAAGTTTCCAGAGGCACATCATACGAATATCTGGCCAGAGACTGCGCGGCGAGATGAAATATAATGTCCGGTGAGAAATCACGTATCGCTTTCCTCAATGACCCGATATCCCCTATGTCGCCATTAACATGCTTTATTCTATCCTTTAACCCAAGTATCTCAAAATTAGACGGACTCGTTGGCACATCTATCGAGTAGCCTGCCACCTTTGCCCCAAGTTTAAGAAGCCACAGGCAGAGCCAGGATCCTTTGAATCCAGTATGGCCCGTAACCATAACCCGTCTATTTTTATATACACCGCCGAAAATTTCTTTCATTCAATACTCCCCTTTCCACATCATTTTCTAATCTTACTGTAATAATCAATGGTCGCTTTCAATCCTTCTTCGAGAGTGACTCTCGGCCTCCACCCCAATATCGAACCCGCAAGAGATATGTCGGCGTATAGTTTCATGTTCTCGCCATTTTTATATGGGTATGCCCCCCAGAGCGGCATTCCGCCGCCGGCGATCCTGATCACCTTCTTAACCATATCCCTTATCAATACGGGCTTCCCGGAAGCTACGTTTATTATATGGCCGCGCGCTTTTACGGATACCGCGGCCATTACCATCGCCTCAACAACATCATCGATATAACAAAAATCTCTTGCCTGGATACCTTCGGACGTTTTAAACTTTTCATTGTTCAGGCACGCCTTTATTATCTGCGGCAGAAACCTCCTGTCGTCCTGGCCCGGACCATAAACGAGGAAGAAACGCAGAACAACACCGGGGAATTTTTCTATCCTCGAGAGCATCGTTACGAAATACGTAGCCGCGGCCTTTGAAAAAGAATATGGCGAGATGGGTGACTCGCGTATTGATTCCTCCTGCGGCGCGGGAGCATCACCGTATTCATCGCTGCTGCCTACCTGGACAAATCCCTTCAATGCGCTTCTATCAAGGCAGCTCACTATATTCATCAGGCCCGCAAGGTGCGTATCTATCACGGCCCTGCCGCCGTCAAAATAAGGCCTATGATCGATATATCCGCTCAGGTTGAAAACATAATTGAATCTCTTCCCGGATAGAGCCTTGCTCACATCTTCAGCTGACCGTATATCGACTCGCAATAATTTCACGCCTTTCAAATCACATCTGTCATTGGGCGCGCCCAGACAGGTAACATTCGGCGTCAGCTTCAGGCACCTCTCGGCCAGGCGCCTGCCGATAAATCCGGATCCTCCGGCTATCAGGATCGTATCCTTTGCAGTAATCTTATTTTTCATTGTCGGCCTATCTTCTCCAGCACGCCCTGCAAGCCGGAGAGGTCTCTTATCTTCACGCAATCGATATCCCTGAATATATCCTCGTTCTTATTGATCCTCGCGATGAAATGGCTGCGATTCGCCACAGCCGCTTCATAGTCGCTCATAGCGTCGCCGACGTAGGCTGAAGAGGAGGGATCCGTACCCTCCTCCGACAGCGCTTTCTTCACTATGTCGGTCTTTTTGGAAGGCGCCCCGTAAATCTTCTTGAAATACCGGGCGATGCCTTTTCTGCGCGCTATCTCCTCTATCTCCTCCTGCGGAGTCGCCGATACTACACAGCAGAGGTATCTCGACGCGTGGTTCTCCAGAAATTCCTTCGCGCCCTTTACAAATGGCGCACCGACTACTTCGTCCATAACGAGGCCGGCAAACCTGCCGCAAAGGCTGTGAAACTCTTCTTCTCCGAGAGGCCGTTTCAGGATGTCCCTGTATATCAGCCTGAACTTGTCGAACCGCGAGACGCCGGCGTTCTTCAGATGATAATCCACTATCCGCCCGACGGCATCCTTACCCTCTGCCTTGAATAACCTGGCAAAAGCGGCCGTCTTTATATCAACCGATTCCACGATGACTCCGTCAAAATCGAAGAATATCGTCTTGATCATTATAAATCGAATGCCTCCTCTATACCGGCCTGCGTGACTTCCCGGAAGAATATCTTTCTGTACCTGTCCGCGACAGCGATGAGACTCTCCGCGTCATTTTCCATAGCCCTCTTGAACTTCTCCACATGGCGCGCCAGCTCATCCGCGCCGAAGGCTTCGTCCCATATTATACCTCTCCCGTATTCGATAAGGGGATTATCATAATCGAACCTCTTCCCGTTCTTGATAGAGATGGCGGCGATGCCAAGGCTCGCGGCCTCTATCAACGTGCCGCTGGCTGCGCTTATCACGATCTTTGCGCTTTCGAAGAGCTTGTACGTATCGTCCCCTGTTATGACCATGTCCGGAGGAATAATACTCCTGATCTTCTCCAGGGGCGTGCCCGGGTGCAGTTTCACAAATACATTGTCGTGGGGCAGTTTCGACCCCAGAAAAGTCCTGATTATATTCTCCGCCGTGGCCTCGACATACGGCAGGAGTATCAGGATATTCTTCTGGTTCTCCCTTCTGATGATCGTATTGAATACCCTGGCGTAACGAAGAGACGGCCCGACCCGGTAATCGAACTTGCTCCTCTCCGGCATGTAATATTCCCCGTTGGCTATTATCCTGTCGGGAATTACGCCGAAACTCTCTTCATTTACATCTGGTATTATCGGGATATAGTTTTTGGAATGGAGAAAGAGCTGGGCTCCGTAGATCCTGACCTTCGACGGATCGCTCCTCATGCCCCTGTACAGGTTTTTGTGAACAGGCTGATTCTCGTACCAGCTTATCACCTTGATGCGCCTGTACGGCAACCCGGATATCCTCCTTCCCTGAAGGTAACGTGAAAAGCTGTGGAACGTAACCTGGTCGATCGTATCGATCAGTTCATATCTGAGTAGCTTTTTCTCGTGGCTGTCAGGAATTATCTTTTTCAGTAACGATGCGACATGCAACGGATAGGTTACTATGAAACATGCCATGCGCAGGAGGTCGCCGATCGTAAGAAGCTGATATTCGGCCAGGACCGGCACCATGTCCCTTTTTAATATCTTCATGACGCCGCATGATTCCGGCAGTCTCTTTGCGTACGGTGAACTATAGAAGAACGGCAGATACGCGTAGTGCCGGGCCTTCTTCTTCAGAAGATCTTCCAGGCCGGGAAACAGCCACTCTTCAAATTTTTCCGCCTTCCTTATCCTGTCCATCACAAAATAGGTATCTATCAGGACCAGCTCGTCGGAATCCCGGGAAATTTTAAATTTATTCATAAATAAGTGATGCTCGACGAAGGTTATCATATAGGCCGCGAAGTGCACGGCGCTCTTGAGATAATACATCAGGATCTTCAGCGCGACCTGAAAGACTGAATGCGGCCCGGGGTCATTACCATTCAGGTAATTGTGCAGAAAATCGTTATTGTAAGCCGTCTTGCTCAGTACCGGATTTGACATGAGGAATATGTCCTTAAAAGCCTCCCCATTCACCGATGAGACGGTATCGTAAGCGTTCCTTATCTTCTCTTCCATATCGATCCGGTTCATATCCGTTCGCGGACTTCTCCTATGATCGTGCACGGGGCGCTGTCGACGCCATCTATGAAGACGGGCGCGATAATGAGTTTTCTTACCGCCTTCACTTCGCGTGGAATATTGATATCCTCCACTATGAGAATAGCGGATCTCTCAGGTCCGGATTCCTTAAGCAATGTCCTGTGCGTCAATTTTCCGGCCGCCCTGTCCGAAAAAGACCCTATGGATATGCAGTCTATGCCTATGGCTCTCAGGCCCGGAATCTCGCTTCTGATCCATTTCGCGGCGTCCGGCGAAAGGTACGGGTTCTTATAACGGTAAAGCCGCGCATTCTTCTCTCTGTGCCTCATGAAGCCCGTCCTGATCAGCAGTATGTCGAAATCACGCGACCTTATCGAACGCGATATATCGACGGCCTCTATCGCCTCTCCGGGGCCTTTACGGCAATCTATCAGGCAGGGCCTGTCAAAAACCAGTTCATCGGGTGAAAATTCATTTATGCTCCTGCCGGAATTCCAGAAATGTTTCGGCGCGTCTACATGCGTCCCTATGTGGTTCGAGAAGGCCAGTGAAAATGTATTGCATGAGTCCCCCCTTTTTATCGACTTTCCGGATCTTATTACGACGGGAACATCGCCCGGATAGACCGGCGTCCTCTTCGAAATATCGTATGAAAGCCTCTTATACATTGTCATCTGGACTTTGACGATGAGCTCCTGACGGCTCTCTTACGGTTCGTTACCATCGCATCCCCGATGGCCTGGGAGCTGAAGACCCTGTGAATGCTCCGGATCGACTCAAGTATCCCCTGGCTCAGGTCGAGATACGTCCTGCTGACGATCCTCTTTGCCATCTTCGGCGCGAAGCAGTAAGGCGTTATCTCGTAATGGAGATTGGCCCTGGGCTCCACATACTCCACCTTCACCTTGTTGTCGAGCATCTCCTTCACCATGCCGAGCAGGTCTTTGACTTTCATCTGCTGGCTTCCGGTGATTATCACATACTCATTTATGAAGTCATCCGACAATATCTCAACGCTGCACCTGGCTGCGTCGCATACGTGGATATACTCCCTTATCTCCTCTCCGTCGCCTTCGCGCACGATCCTGCCTTCTTTGACCGCCTGCGTCAGCACCCTGTGGATAAAATTCTTCTCGTCAGCCCTGGGCCCATAGAGGGATCCGTACCGCAGTATGGTATATTTCAGGCCAAAGACCTCGCTGTAGTTCTCCACCAGGAGTTCGCACGCCTGTTTGGTGCTCCTGTAGAATGACCCCGCTTTACTGTAGACGTACAGCGAGCTCGCGAAGACGAACCTCCTGACCTTCGATTTACGGCACGCCTCCAGTATGATGGAATTGCCGAGTATATTGGACTTTATGCAATCCAATGGCCTGGCGTTGGCCTCCTCTATGTCGGCCACTCCCGCAAAATTGTACGCTACATCGCAGCCCTTTACCGCCCGCAATACCAGCTTCTCATCCATTATGTCGCCTATCACCATGCTCTGGGCCTTCTGCAGGTGCTTCGACGGTACCAGATCAAATATCGTGACATTGTGCCCGGCGGCGGTCAGGGCATCGGCCACGTGACTGCCGAGAAATCCGGAGCCTCCGAAAACGATCACTTTCATTTTGTATCCTCCAATCCTTTCAATAGATTTTTTGCCGCTTCCATCTCCATCCCGGCCCTTGCCTCTCTGGCATAAGAGCCGATGTGCGGCGTAAGTATGACGTTTTCCATTCCTTTCAATTCGCCCTCATAGGGCTCCTTTTCAAAGACATCCAGGGCGGCGCCCGATAATCTGCCGTCCTTCAGGGCCCCGCAGAGGGCTTTCTCGTCGAGCGCTTCCCCGCGCGAGACATTAACGATCAGCGCGCCCTTCTTCATCTTCTTTATCTCGTTTTCTCCCATGATATATCCTCCGCCGCTATTGGATACGTGCAGCAGGACAATGTCACTCGCCTTAAGCAGTTCGTCCAGCCCGAGTTTTTTTACATCCGGGTTTTTCACGCGAGAAGCGGAATCATCGATATCGTAATATCCGAGCTTGCAATTAAATGGCTTTAACAGTTCCGCCGCCTTCCTGCCTATACGGCCGAAACCTATTATACCCACCGATTTGCCCGAGAGCAGGCTGCCCATCCTCTTCTTCCATCTTCCCGAGCGGATCTCCCTGTCCATCTGTGAGATCCTGCGCAGGAGATCCAGGATCATGCCTATCGTGAGTTCCGCCACCGCAATCGTCGGCGCGTCGGGAGTATTAAAAACTTTTACCCCAAGGCTCTTAGCGGCCTTCAGGTCCACGTTATCCATGCCGACACCGCATCGCGAAATAACCTTAAGATTGCGCATCTTCGAAAGGTTGTCGCTCCCGAGGGGCTCCGTACCGGCGATTAAGCCTTCCGCATCCGACGCCAGTTTCACTATCTCATCCTTCACCAGGCTCCTGCCGTAGGGATTGAAACCCGTTTCAAAACCGGCGTCCCGGAGCAGTTTTATGGGCGCCTGGTCAAATTCGCCGAAAGACGATGTCGAGATGAATATCTTTTTCATGATCTCTCCTAAAAATATTTCTTCTGGTATTCTTCGCTCAATTCCCTGAATATCTTATCACTGCCGGGAGCGCCGGATTCGATCTTCTCTATGTCATCCCAGCGTTCCTTCGGAAACCTCACATACAGGCAGAATGTCTTCAGTATGCGGTTTAAATGCTCTCTGGATAAGTTTTTATTTCTTATGACGCTATTATGCAGGAGCGTCGCGCCGCCGACGGACCTGTCTATGAGGCCCTTCTCCTCGCAGAGCTCGTACAGCCTCGTGCCCGTATACGGATAGAATATGAAGACGCTGACGCTGTCCGATCTTATCTTCCTATTAAGCTCTATCGTATCGAATATCAATTCCCGCGTCTCGCACGGAAATCCTATGATATTGTTTACGCTGAGAGGCAGTCCCGCTTCATTAATAATGTCACAGGCTTCCAGGAACTGTTTATTGGAAAACCTCTTCCCTACGATATTCCTCCTGAAATCCTCATTGCCATGCTCGAGGCCCACAGTTATCCGGTCGCATCCGCACTCTTTCAACAGCCCGATCCTGCGCTTATCTATCGTCTCCGCCCGGGTCTGGCACCAGAAAGGCAACCCTATCTTATTCTTTATATTCAGAAGCAATGTATCGAACACATCGTCTTTTAAAGTAAAAAAAGTATCGCTGTTGAAATATAAGAATTCGAGATCGTGCCTCTTTACAAGCTCAGATGCTTCCTCTACTATCCTATCAACGCTCTTCTTCCTGAAATAGCTCTGGTTGTTCTGCTTCCTGTACCACTCCCTGTAAGCCGGCGAGGCGCAAAAACTGCAGTCATAAGGACATCCTCTGTCGAAATCCAGGGGCAGCATCCTGCGCATCCTTCCCTGCATGGGACTGTAGAACCTTTTCTCCTCGAACAGCGAATAATCCGGAACCGGAAGTTTATCCAGATCTATCAGCGGCCTCAGGCCGTTCGAAATAATCCTGTCGCCTCGACGGAGACACAGGTTTTTAACATCCGCGTAATCCTTCTTCTCCTTGAGCCGTCCGCACAACTCGACGATGGCCTCTTCCCCCTCGCCCAGGCATATGATATCTATCTCCCTATGCCTGAAGGCTTTCTCTTTGAGATAGGATATGTATATGCCCCCGAAGATCGTCACGGGCCTGTCATCGCCCAACGCCTTTATCAGCCTCAGGGCGAGGGGCATCGTATCCTCCACCACCGATACGCCTATCAGGTTCGGCCTGAAATCCCTGACTTTCTTCCTGAAGTCATCGGCCACATCGGTGTTTTTTACCGTGATCCCGTAATCACGGGCATCATAAGATCTTACCTGAAGATACTCTTTCCGCGTTTCGTCCGGATTCTCTGTATCGGTCGAATAGTACGTAGTATCGAACAGTCCCACCTCGAAACCACGGCCCCTCAGGCATGCTGTGAGTATCCCTATGGCCGGCGGCAGGAGGTTCTTCATCATCAGGTTGGGATAGACGAGCAGTACTCTCAATTTGTTCGACATGGCCTATCTCTTGAATATGTAATTGTGCATAGCCGCATACGGGCCGTCATTGCCGCCGTATGTATATCTGTGCCTGGAATGTACGATGAACCCATTCCTGGACATGAGACCGATTATCCTGTCCGCCTCGGCGCTGCCTTCTTCCAACTCCGCTATCACGCTTCTCAGCGCGGCGCTCTTAAGCGCCCCGCTTGCGCCCTCAAGCACTTTATATTCGATCCCGTCGACATCTATCTTAATATGATTCGGCGCGGGTATCCCGAATTGCTTTATGAGGTCGTCTATCCTGTAAGATAGGACCGGCTGCCGGAAGACAGGAGCAAATGTCTCCCCTTTGCAATCCAGAGGCTTGCCGAAAGCGTGGAGGGCTCCGCCGGGCGTAAGGTTATTGTAATTGAACGTATCCATAACCGTCTTGTCCGAAAGAGCTACCTGCAGGGGAATTATGCTGTCCTGGCATTCGTTCGTTATTATATTCCTGCAGAGCTCCACAAATGTCATGAAGCCCGGCTCAAACGCGTAGACCCTGACCCTGCCGTTGAAATACTTTGACGCAACCAGGGAGTAGGCTCCCACATTGGCGCCCACATCGTATAGCACGTCGCCCTCTTTCATGAAATCCTGGATCCAGGTTATCATCTCGGGCTCTTTCGCGCAGGAATGGAGCCTGACCCTGTATTCGATATCCGAATTTATATTCAGGAATATATCACGCTCTTTGTAATCCATCTTCTTCACTATCTCGGCATTCGATTTTATGGCCAGGAGAAAGCCCGAAGGCATCGCATTGATCAGCGATACCATCGCCTTCCTGAAGATATCGCCCGTCCCGCGCCTCACGGCGCGCAGGAACATTATCTGTCTTTCCGTAAGCAGGTTTTTCAGCATCTTCTTCATTTGTTAAACACCGCCTTCAGGACAGAGTTATATATGAGCCTATGCCCGTGCCCGGTATAGTGCACACCGTCGGAAGAGAAAGCGTTGGGATCGCGGATCGAGTCGCCCAGCGGCCTGACATAATCGATATTGCGGCCGGCCTTCTGTACTCCCGCAAGAAACCTGTTAGAC
>JAFGRN010000009.1 GCA_016935115.1 Candidatus Omnitrophota bacterium
TATCGTATGGGTGACGCGATGGATGCCCTTGAGGCATAAGGCGCGAAGTATGGGATGGGGCAGTACAGATACCCGCCTTGTTTATCCATGATATTGTAAACCCCATACGAGCGCCAAGGCGAAAGGGCACCTCGCGGCAGGACCCGAAGGATATTTTTGCCCAAGAAGCACCGAAAGGCTGACCTCGGACAGGACCCGTAACTTCCCGCGGAGGATATTTTTGACGGAATAAGATATGATAAAACGCAGAAAGACGAGGCAGGTAAGGGTCGGAGGGGTGAAGATCGGCGGAGGCGCTCCGATATCGATTCAGTCCATGACGAACTCGGTCACCGCCGATACGCGCTCGACTGTCTCCCAGATAAAAGCGCTTGAGCGCGCCGGCTGTGAGATCATCAGAGTCGCCGTCAGGGATCTCGATGACGCGCGTGCCGTAAAGGGCATAAAGAAAAAGATAAATATCCCTCTCGCCTGCGACATTCATTTCGATTACCGTCTGGCGCTTGAATGCATCAGGGCTGGCGCCGACAAGATACGCCTCAATCCCGGCAATATAAGAAAGCGCGAAGAGATAGCAGCTGTTGTAAAGGCAGCTAAGAAGGCGCGCATTCCGATCAGGATCGGGGTAAATTCCGGCTCAGCCGGGGCAAATACTCCCGGGGCTCTTGTGAAAACTGCAATGGGTTATATTAAAGTCCTTGAAGGCCTCGATTTTCATGATATAATCGTATCCCTCAAGGCCTCGAATGTTCTATCTACGGTGGCCTCTTACAGGGCAATGTCGAAGCTCTGCGATTATCCTCTGCACCTGGGAGTGACGGCCGCTGGCCCGTACGAAAGCGGCATCGTCAAGTCGTCGATCGGCATAGGAAGCCTGTTATTGGACGGAATCGGCGATACGATAAGGGTATCGCTGACGGCTGATCCCGTCGAGGAAGTAGCCGCGGCGAAGAAGATCCTGAGCTCTCTGGATATAAGGAGGTTCGGCCCCGAGATAATATCGTGCCCGACCTGCGGGCGCTGCCGGGTCGATCTGATAAAGATAGTGAAAAGGGTCGAGAAGGCCCTGGCCGGCACATTTGCCGGACGGCAGGCTACCATCGCGGTCATGGGCTGTGAAGTGAATGGCCCCGGAGAAGCCGGAGAAGCGGACATAGGCATCGCAGCAGGCAGGGGTTCCGGCGCGTTATTCGTCAAAGGCAGGATCATAAGGCGCGTAAGAGAGAAAGATTTTGTAAAGGAACTTTTGAAGGAATTGAAGAGATTATGAAGTGGACACAGGCTTTAATACCGACACTTAAGGAAGATCCCCAGGACGCCGAGGTCATAAGCCATAAGCTTATGGTGCGCGGTGGTTTCATACGCAAGCTTATCTCCGGCTCCTATTCATACCTGCCTTTAGGGTTCCGCGTACTCGAAAAAGTTAAAAATATAATAAGGCAAGAGATGGATGCAAAAGGCAGCCAGGAAGTCCTGATGCCATCCATACACCCGCCGGAGATATGGAAGAAGACCGGCCGTTACGATGTCCTGGGAGACGTGCTTATAAAGTTCAGGGACAGGCACGGCAGGGAGCACGTGCTTGGCCCCACGCATGAAGAGATCATTACGGACCTCGTAGCAAATAACGTGAAGAGCTACAAAGAGCTTCCTCTTATACTGTATCAGATCCAGACAAAGTTCAGGGATGAACCCCGTCCGCGCTTCGGCGTTATAAGGACGTCGGAGTTTATAATGAAGGACGCGTATTCGTTCGATTGCGACGCGGCTGGCCTGGAAGCCAGCTATAAGAAGATGTACGACGCGTACTGCAGGATATTCGAGCGATGCGGGCTTCCGTATATTCCCGTCGAGGCCGACCCCGGCATGATGGGCGGCAGTGTTTCGCACGAATTCATGGTGCCCTCGGAGGCCGGGGAAGACAGGATAGTCGTCTGCGCGAAGTGCAAGTACTCGGCCAGCACCGAGGTTGCCGCGTGCAAGCCCAGGGGAAAAGCCGCCGCCTCGAAGGAGAAGCCTCTTCCCATAGCGCAGGTCGACACTCCCGGAATCACGACGATCGAGAAAGTCTCCGAGCTTCTTAAGGTCGGCCCCGAGAAGCTGGTAAAGACACTGATCTATAAGGCCGACGGTAATGTCGTCGCGGTATTGCTGCGCGGCGATCATGAGGCGAATGAGACGAAGATAAAGAATTACCTTAAGGCCGTATCGCTGGAGCTGGCGGACGCGAAGACCATAGAGGATGTGACCCGCGCACCGGTCGGCTTTTCCGGCCCAGTCGGACTAAGGAACGCGAGGATAATCGCGGATATCGCCGTGCAGGGCATGGCCAATTTCATCACGGGCGCCAATAAAAAAGACGCGCACATAATCAATGTAAATATCGGCCGCGACTTCGAGATGAAAGAGTACGCTGATCTCAGGATGATAACAAAAGACGACGGTTGTCCAGCCTGCGGCAAACCGATAGAGATAAAACAGGCTATCGAGGTTGGCCACACGTTCAAGCTCGGCACCAAGTATTCGGATGCCCTGGGAGCGAAATTCCTGGATAAAGACGGCAAGGAGCTCCCGGCCATAATGGGTTGTTACGGCATCGGAGTCACGAGGATACTGGCCAGCGTCATCGAATCGAACAATGACAAAGACGGCATAATATGGCCGCTCTCCATCGCGCCGTACCAGGCCATAATAGTGGCCCTTAATATGGACGACAAGAAGGTGAAAGAGGTCTCCGAAGACGTTTACGATAGATTGTCCGCGGCGGGAATGGATGTCCTCTTTGACGACAGGAACGCGCCCGCCGGAGTTAAATTCAAAGACGCCGACCTCATCGGCATTCCTATAAAGATCATCGTCGGGGCGAAGAACGCCAAGAAGAATATAGTGGAAGTCAAGGACCGCAAGACCGGAGCCGTCACCGAAGTCGCATCCAAAGATATCGAGTCCCATCTGAAGTTCGTCCGCAAAAAATAAATCCCGTTAGTATATAAAAAACTTACATTTTAGCTATTGACTAATTTAACTTTGTAGTGTAGACTAAAACTGAACCTTCGAAAATAGCAAAACCATCGTGAGGTGGTGACGCAAAGCCGGGGGGTCTTGAGGGAATAAAAGATAGCCCAGCTGCCGAAGAGGCGGCTGGGATTTTTTGTACCTATAACTTTTTAAAAACGTAAAAAATCCAGGAGGTGCCAAATGAATACTAAACGATTTGCGCGGAAAGCTCTTTCGTTTATCGTGGTATTCACTTTTATCCTCAACCAGGCCGCTTATCCCGAACTTCTTCGCAATCGGTACGAACTACGCCGCGCCGCCAGCTATCAGGATGTCGTACCGGGTGTGTCCGCTGACAAATTCCAAAGGTCAATATCTCGGCTGAATACACTTATAGATCGGCTTAATGCTGTTAATGGTTCCGGTGATGCAATAGAGAGATTCACCGAAAATAGGATCTTAGCAGTTTCCCAGCAGGATCCGGATAATAGTATCAAATCTCCTGAGCTTATTGGTCCGAAAACGATAACTGTTACTACCAATGTCGCGCCTGTTTCAATCGATGTTAAAGCTGCCCAGATAACTGTCGCAGTTCCGGCTGCTCCGGCAGAAGCCATTATCCAGAACACAGTTTCCTCTAATAATATAGAAACCGCCGCACCTCTAGTCCCTGAAACACAGAGTGCAACACAGGAAGTTGTCCCTGGAACGCAGGCCGTGCCGCAGGCGTATGCCCAGGTGGAGGTTTCTGCCGAGGCGGAAGCGGCTTTGAAAGAGGCTATACCGGAAGAGCCGTTATTTGCACTTGATGAGCCAATACAAACATCATTTGAGGGGCTAGTTCCCGTCGAACTAGGAGAATCGGTCATAGTCATTAATGATATCTGGGGCTTGCAGGCCATAGCTAATGATCTCGACGCGCACTATATGCTCGGACAGGATATAGACGCTTCGATCACCAGTTCATGGAACGATAGCCTTGGATTCGACCCGA
>JAFGRN010000053.1 GCA_016935115.1 Candidatus Omnitrophota bacterium
AAAAAGAACCGAGGATGTTTGAGGCCACTTCCAAGTGGCCGAGTTCCGCAGGTTCCCCTTTTTATCCTGAACAAAAGACCGACCCTGCTGATTTGAGCACAGGGGGAATATTTTCAGTGCGAACTATAACGAGGATTATGGCTTAGCTGGAGCGGCAAGCGGAAGGTGGGCGCAAGGCCATATCTGTGAGGATTATGCCGAAAAATCCCGGTTTCAGTAGGACCTACCGTATTCAATTGACACAATATACCCTAATATTATATAATTTTAGACCTATTTAATTTAAGGGAGGCTCGTAATGCGCAGCGATAAGGTCAAAAAAGGCATAGAAAGGGCCGGGGCAAGGTCACTTTTATATGCAACAGGCGTGTCTAAAGATGACATGGCAAAGCCATTTATAGGGATAGTTACGTCCAGGACGGATCTTATCCCCGGCCATATACATATGGCCAGGCTTGAGCGGTTTATTGAGCGCGGAATAGCCGCGGGCGGCGGGGTGCCGTTTATATTCGGCGTGCCCGGTATCTGCGACGGTATCGCTATGGGGCACACGGGGATGCGTTATTCTTTGGCTTCCCGTGAACTTATTGCCGATATGATAGAATGCATAATAAAAGCCCACTGGCTGGATGGCCTGGTATGCCTGACTAATTGCGATAAGATCACTCCAGGTATGCTTATGGCGGTCGGCCGGCTTAATATTCCATCGGTTGTCGTGACCGCGGGGCCTATGATGAGCGGTAATCTCAGGGGCAGGAGGCTTTCGCTGGTTAAGGATACTTTTGAAGCTGTCGGAAGATATAAGAAAGGCGAAATATCGCAGGAAGAATTAGCTGCTCTTGAGATGTGCGCGTGCCCGGGCGCGGGCTCATGTCAGGGGCTATATACGGCAAACTCTATGGCATGCGTTACAGAGGCGCTGGGGTTGAGCATGCCGGGATGCGCTAGCGCGTTGGCTCTTTTGGCGAAGAAAGACAGGATAGCGCAGGAATCCGGCGAAAAAGTCGTAAACTTGGTAAAACGCAATGTGCTTCCCCGGACACTGGTACGCCGTGAAGCTTTCGAGAATGCCATAAAGATAGACATGGCGCTCGGAGGCTCCACAAATACTGTTCTGCATGTGATCGCGGTCGCTAAAGAGTTCGGAGTTGATATAACACCCGATACGTTCGATAAGATATCGCGTTCAACGCCGCATATCACCAATATATTGCCCGGAGGCGAGCACTTCATGGAGGACCTGGAGTCATCCGGCGGTATACCCGCGATCATGAAACGCATGAAGAACCAGCTCAATGACGTCATGACGGCGAGCGGTAAATTGATAAGCCAGATAGCTAATGAAGCACAGATTCTTGACGAGAACGTGATACGCGACTATAAGAACGCTTATCATAAAGAGGGCGGCATCGCGGTATTAAAAGGTAATCTCGCTCCTGAAGGAGCTGTCATAAAACAGACGGCTGTTTCCGAGGCTATGATGAAGTTTAAGGGGAAAGCCCGTGTCTTCGATTCCGAAGAGGCGGCCATGCAGGCTATAATGGCCGGAAAGATCAAAAAAGGCGACTGCGTCGTGATACGTTACGAAGGGCCGAAGGGCGGCCCCGGCATGAGGGAGATGCTATCCCCGACATCGGCGATCTTCGGGATGGGCCTTGCCGATGATGTCGCCCTGATTACGGACGGCAGGTTCTCGGGGGGCACCCAGGGCCCATGCATAGGGCATATATCGCCCGAAGCGCAGGCCGGCGGCGTCATAGCCGTTGTCAATGAAGGTGATGAGATAATCATAGATATTCCGGCGAGAAAACTTGAATTGAATGTGCCGGAGGCGGAAATAAAGGCGCGGCTCGCGAAGTGGAGAGCCCCCGAGCCGAAGGAGCAGGAGGGGTATCTCGCGCGTTATGCCAAAGCTGTTTGTTCCGCCAGCGAAGGAGCTGTGCTGAGAGCATGAAGATGAATGGAGCCCAAATACTCATAGAGTGCCTTAAGCGCGAGAAAGTCGAAATGATCTTCGGCTATCCGGGAGGCGCGGTTCTGCCCATATTCGACAAGTTATACGATGCCCCGATAAAGTTCATACTTGTCCGGCATGAGCAGGGGGCCGCCCATGCGGCGGACGGTTACGCGCGCGCCACTGGCAAGGTCGGGGTCTGCCTGGCTACGTCGGGTCCTGGCGCGACGAATCTCGTTACCGGCATAGCTACGGCATATATGGATTCGATACCTATGGTCGCTATCACAGGACAGGTAAAGACACATCTTATCGGTAACGATGCCTTCCAGGAAGCCGATATCACGGGTATTACACGGCCCGTTACCAAGCATAATTACCTGGTCGAGGATGTTAAGGACCTGGCACTGATAATCAAGGAGGCTTTCCACATAGCTTCGACGGGCCGTCCCGGGCCGGTGCTTATAGATCTGCCGTCGGACGTTCAGCTGCAGGAGACGGAGTTTGAATATCCCGACAAGGTCTCGATACGCGGTTATAATCCCACATATACGGGCCATCCGGGGCAGATAAAGAGGGCGGCGAAAGCCATATCGGATTCAAAAAAGCCTATACTCTATGTAGGAGGAGGAGCGGTCGCCTCAGATGCATCCGAAGAGGTCAGGGCGCTCGCGATAAATAATGAGATTCCCGTTACGATGACGCTTCTCGGGCTCGGCGCGTTTCCGGGCACCCATGAGCTGTCGCTCGGCATGCTCGGCATGCACGGGACCCCTTATGCCAACCATGCGATAATGGATTCGGATCTTATCGTGGCGATAGGCGCCAGGTTCGATGACAGGGTCACGGGCAAGATAGACGCTTTTGCCCCGCATGCGAAGATCGTCCATATCGACATAGATCCGGCAAGCGTTTCGAAGAATGTCGATGTCGATATCCCCATAGTCGGTGACGCGAAGAAGATCCTGAAAGAGCTGTGCGCTCAGGCGAAGAAGCCGGATACGAAGGCATGGCTGGCAAAGATCGCGGAGTGGAAGAAGGCCTACCCGCTGAAATATAAGGATGATAACGCCCTGAGGCCCCAGTACATACTGGAGCAGATATACGAGGCGACTAAAGGCGAAGCGATAATCTGCACAGAAGTTGGCCAGAACCAGATGTGGGTGGCGCAGTTCTATAATTTCACCAGGCCACGCACGATGCTCTCATCGGGCGGGCTGGGTACGATGGGGTACGGATTCCCGGCGGCTATAGGCGCGCAGCTGGGCAATCCTGGCGCGCTCGTCTTTGATATCGCGGGTGACGGCTCTATCCAGATGAACATACAGGAGTTGGCTACGGCGGTGGCGAACAAATTGCCGATAAAGATCGCGATATTGAATAACTATTATCTCGGAATGGTGCGGCAGTGGCAGGAGCTGTTTTATAACCACAGGTATTCGTATACGTGCCTGAACGCTCCCGGCGCCGAACCGGATTTCGTGAAACTGGCCGAAGCGTATGGCGCCGTCGGCATGCGGATCACGGACAAGAAGGAAGTGAGGGCGGCCATCGATAAGGCGATCGCCACCGATAATACTGTGATAATGGACTTCAGGATAGAGCGGGAAGAGAACGTCTTTCCGATCGTGCCGGCAGGCGAGGCGATGAACAAGATGATAGGCGGAGGGCTGGCATGAGGCACATCATATCGATATTGGTCGAGAATAAATTCGGAGTGCTTGCCCGCATATCGGGCCTATTCAGCGCGCGCGGCTTTAATATATCGAGCCTCGCCGTAGGAGAGACGGAAGACCCTAAGGTCTCGCGCATGACCATAGTGGTCCAGGGTGACGATAAGACGCTCGAACAGATAAAGAAGCAGTCGAACAAGCTGATAGATGTCATAAAGGTCGTGGACTATAAAGAGGGAGACTTTCTCGACAGGGAGCTGATCCTCGTGAAGATCTCGGTGGCGCCGAAGACGAGGAAAGAAGCTATCGAGGCGATCGAGAGCGTCGGCGCCAGGATAGAGTCCGCGGGCGATAAGTCGCTTTGCGTGGAGGCGACCGGCGACCAGACGAAGATAAAGACGCTTCTGGAGCTGTTGAAGCCGTTCGGTATCCTGGAGGTCGTGAGGACCGGCAGGATCGCGATGGATATTACGGGCAGAGGGTTGAAATCGGACGGGAAGCCGGAAGTCAATGAGTGAGAGGGAAGTTGGTTAACAGTTGACGGTAAAAAGGGAGGGGAATAGAAGTGGCGAAGATCTATTATGATAAGGATGCGGACCTGAATATTCTGAAGGGCAAGAAGATAGCGGTAATAGGCTACGGCATACAGGGCCGCGGGCAGAGCCTTAACCTGAGGGATTCCGGGCTTGATGTTATCGTTAGCGAGCTGCCCGGCACTAAAAATTTTGAGCAAGCCAAAAAAGACGGGTTCAATCCTGTCTCTGCCGAAGAGGCGTCGAAACAGGCGGATATAGTCCAGATATTGACCGAAGACCACGTTCAGGCAAAAGTCTATAAAGAGTCGATCGCGAAGAATATGACGAAGGGGAAAGCGCTCCTATTCTCGCATGGTTTCAATATCCGGTTCAAACAGATAAAGCCCAATAAGAAGATAGACGTATTCATGGTCGCCCCGAAGGGCCCCGGCGCTTTATGCAGGAGGATGTACGAGGAAGGTAAAGGGGTACCGTGCCTCATAGCGATACATCAGGACGCTACAGGCAATGCAAAGAAGATAGCGCTCGCGTATGCCAAGGGCATAGGCGGCACGAGAGCTGGCGTTATCGAGACGACATTCCAGGAGGAGACGGAGACCGATCTCTTCGGAGAACAGGCTGTCCTCTGCGGCGGCGCGAGCGAGCTCATAATGGCGGGATTCGATACGCTCGTCGGGGCGGGTTACCAGCCGGAGATCGCGTACTTTGAAGTACTCCATGAGCTTAAGCTAATCACCGACCTCATACAAGAGTACGGCATAAGCGGCATGAGGCGCAGGGTTTCAAATACGGCGTGTTACGGCGATCTCTCGCGCGGAAAGCGCGTCATAACTGAGAGAACGCGGAAAGAGATGAAGAAGATGTTGAAGGAGATAGTCTCCGGAAAATTCGCGAGGGAATGGATAAAGGAGAATGAGCTGGGCAGGCCCAATTTCAATAAATTACTGAAGGACGGCGATGCCCATCCGATAGAGAAGGTCGGCCAGGAACTGCGGAAGATGATGCCCTGGATGAAGTAGAGGAGAATAAATTTTTAGCTTGCGGTAGTCAGACACCCAAAAGCCCTGCCACTCTAAAATTTATTTTTTTGGAATAGAGAGATTAAGACCTAAGGCGAAGTTATAGGGAGCACATTGAAAATATTAGGTCTTTTGTGAAGAGAAAAAGGGTTAAAAAGAACCGAGGATGTTTGAGGCCACTTCCATGTGGCCGAGTTCCGCAGGTTCCCCTTTTTCGGTGAACAAAAGACCGACACTATAGTGTGAGCGTATGTGAAATATTTTCAGTGCTCACATAACGAGGCTTAGGTCTGACTAAAGGATAGGACGGATGGATAAGAACAAGATAATAATATTCGATACGACTCTGCGCGACGGGGAACAATGCCCCGGCGCGAGCCTCAATATCAAGGAGAAAGTCGAGATAGCCAGGCAGCTCGCCGTACTCGGAGTCGATGTGATAGAGGCGGGGTTTCCCGTATCGAGCCCGGGCGACTTCGAGTCCGTTAAGATGGTCTCGAAGAGCGTCAAGGGGCCCGTCATATGCGGCCTCGCCAGGTCGCTCGAGAAAGATATAGATGCCGCGTATGGAGCCGTAAAGTCTGCGGACCGGGCGAGGATCCACGTATTCCTGGCCACGTCGAAGATCCATATGAAGTACAAGCTGCAGAAGGCCGAGGACGAGATACTGAAGCTGGCGGTGGGCGCGGTGAAGTACGCGAGGGGCAAGCTGCCGGACGTGGAGTTCTCTCCAGAGGATGCGTCCCGGACGGAGAGGCCATTCCTGTATAAAGTGCTGGAGGCGGTGATATCCGCCGGTGCCGGGACTGTGAATATCCCTGATACGGTGGGCTATTCCACTCCTTTCGAGTTCGCGGACCTGATACGGGGAATAAAAGAGAATGTGCCCAATATAGACAGGGCTGTAATAAGCGTCCATTGCCATAATGACCTGGGCCTCGGCGTGGCCAATTCGCTCTTAGCTGTTATGAACGGCGCGCGCCAGGTGGAGTGCACGATGAACGGCCTGGGCGAGAGGGCGGGCAATGCCTCTCTCGAAGAGATCGTGATGGCGATTAAGACCAGGAACGATATTTTCAGGAATTGTTACACGGATATCAATACGAAAGAAATATATAAGACCTCGAAGCTCGTTTCGAAGCTGACCGGCATGCCGGTCCAGCCCAATAAGGCCGTTATAGGCGCCAATGCTTTTGCGCACGAATCCGGGATACACCAGGACGGGGTGCTTAAGGAGCGTGTCACCTACGAGATAATGAAACCGGAGGATGTCGGTTTCGAGGAGTCTAAGATAGTCCTCGGCAAGCACTCGGGCCGCCATGCCTTCGATGCGAGGCTGAAGACCATGGGCGTGGACCTGAAGAAGGCAGAGCTCGATAAGGCATTCGAGCGTTTCAAGGTCCTTGCCGACAAGAAGAAGGAGATATTCGACGAGGATCTCGAGACGATTGTGGGCGAGGAGATGTCGAAGGTGCCCGAGAAGGCGCATCTCATCCATTTCCTGATAACTTCCGGAGATTCAGTCAAGCCGGCCGCCGAGATAACGCTGAAGTATGATGGCAAGACGAGAAAATCCTCTTCCACGGGAGACGGCCCTGTCGACGCGTGTTACAGGGCGATTGACAAGATAACGGGCGCTTCCGGGAAACTGATGGACTACCAGATACGTTCAGTGACGAGGGGCAAGGACGCCCTCGGCGAAGTATCGATAAAGGTAGGGTCAAAGGGAAAGGTCTTTTCCGGCAGGGGCGCGAGCACGGATATAATAGAGGCAAGCATAAAGGCCTATCTTAATGCTATCAATAAGCGCGCTATGATTTTGCGATGACCGGATGGTTGATAGTTAACGGTTGACAGTTCACAGTTGACAGTTGACAGATATTGAACTGTTGCTACTGAGGTCCGTTGGGTCGCGCGATGATTCAACGGACCTTTGATTAAAAAATATGGCGAAAGAGATATACGGAATAATCGGATACCCGGTAAAACACTCGCTCTCTCCTGAGATGCAGAACGCGGCATTCCACGCACTGGGCATCGACGCCGAGTACCGCCTGTTCGAGGTGCCGCCGTCCGGCCTGGATTCTTTTCTGGGTAGTATCGCGGATAAGAAGATAGCGGGCCTGAACGTGACCGTGCCGCATAAGATAAAAGCGAAAGAATACATAGAGCGCCATGGAACACTGAATGAGCATGCGGTAAAGCTCGGCGCCGTGAATACCATAAAAGTTTCCGGAGACGGCAGGCTTTGCGGTTATAACACGGACGGGCCCGGATTCTACCGTTCTCTCGTCGAGGATCTTCGGTTTGAGCCTGAGGGGAAAGAAGTATTTGTGCTCGGGGCGGGCGGAGCGGCCAGAGCTGTTGTGATGTATCTGGGCAACGGCCCAAGGGCAGTTTCTATATTCGATGTGGATGCCGTAAAGGCCGCCGGGCTGAAGAGCCATTACGGTAAGTACTATGATCCCGGAAGATTAAATATTCTGACGGATGCGGGAAGGATAAAAGACGTTATCTATAAGAGCGATCTCCTGATAAACGCGACGCCGGTAGGGATGAAGGAATCAGACCCGTCGCCGGTGGCTAAGGATCTTTTACGCGCAGGCCTGTATGTCTATGATCTCGTCTATAACAGGCCCCTTACGCAGCTTGTGAAAGACGCCAACGCGGCCAAGGCCCACGCCGTTACGGGTTCAGGGATGCTGCTCTACCAGGGCGTAGCCGCTTTCGAGATCTGGACAGGCAGGAAAGCGCCTGTGGCCGTGATGAGGAAAGAATTGAAGGAGTCGTTGAAACGTGGATAAGTTGCTGGTTTTTATTGTCGGCGCGGTGATAGGCAGTTTCCTCAATGTATGTATCTATCGTATCCCGAAGCGGCAGTCGATAGTACGGCCGCCGTCGCACTGCCCGCACTGCGGCAAGAGGCTTCGCTGGTATCATAATATACCGGTCTTAAGCTATATCGCGCTCCGCGCCAGGTGCGCCTTTTGCGGAAAGAGGATATCGGCGAGGTATCCTCTAGTGGAGCTTGTTACGGCGGCGCTTCTTACGGCGCTCTTTGTCGTGTTCGGTCCGGAACCGAAGTTTTTTTCGTATTCGATTATGACGTGCGCGCTCATAGCGGTCACATTCATAGATCTCGAGATACAGGAAATACCGGATGAGATTTCGCTGGGCGGCATCGTGGCGGGGATACTATTCGCGGCAGCCTGCCCTTCAGTGATGGACGCCCCGGACAGGATACGGGCCCTGCTCGGCTCGATAGCAGGCGCGGCCGCAGGCGGCGGCAGCATTTTCATATTGAAGACAGCCGGTAACCTGCTTTTCAGGAAGAAGATCGAAGAGCTCGGCATCGAAGGCGCGATGGGCGACGGGGACATCAAGCTAATGGCGATGATAGGGGCGTTTTTAGGGTTAAAACTTGCGCTCCTGACATTTTTTATGGCTCCGTTTTTTGGTGTCCTGCCGGGGATAATAGCCAAATTCAGGAAGGGCGCCGAAACCATTCCTTACGGGCCGTTCCTTTCGATGGCGGCCCTGGTGGCGGTGTTTTACGGCGGCAGGATTTTATCGTTATTCTTTTTTTAAAGTCGGGGGATAAATCAGGGAGGGTTTATGCTGCGCTATCTTACGAGCGGTGAGTCTCACGGAAAGGCATTGCTTACGATACTTGACGGAATTCCGTCTGGGCTTCGGATAGACGAAGCCAAGGTAAACCGGGAACTCTGCAGGCGCATGCTCGGCTACGGCCGCGGCAGGCGCATGAGGATCGAGGCCGACAGGGTTAAGGTGCTCTCGGGCCTGAGGAAGGCCGTTACCATCGGCAGTCCGATCGCGCTTATGGTCGATAATGTCGACCATTCCATCGACAGGCTGCCGGCCGTGCTCTGTCCCCGCCCGGGCCATGCGGATCTTGCGGGCGCCATGAAGTATGACTTAAATGATATCAGGAGCGTCCTCGAGCGCGCAAGCGCGCGCGAGACCGCCGCGCGCGTCACGGTCGGCGCGGTCTGTAAAGCGCTCCTTATGGAATTTGGCATCGAAATAGCGAGCCACGTCGTGGTTATAGGCGGGGTCGAGGCTGAGATAAAGGACCTGGGCTTCAAGAGGCTCGTCTCCATAGCGGAGAAGTCGCCTGTGCGGTGCGCCGATCCGGCCGCGTCGAAACTGATGTGCGCGGAGATCGAAGACGCAATGGGGGAAGGGGATACTCTCGGAGGGGTATTCGAGATCATAGTCAGGGGGGCTCCTGCCGGGCTCGGCAGTTATACGCAGTATGACAGGCGCATCGAAGGTCGCCTTGCCGCGGCCGTCATGTCGATACAGGCGGTGAGGGGCATCAGTTTTGGCGTGGGATTCGAAGCCGCGCGGCTCAGGGGCTCGATGGTGCACGATGAGATATTCTACGACAGGAAGAGGGGCTTCTACAGGACGACCAATAACGCCGGCGGTATCGAGGGCGGGATGACGACCGGAGAAGCGATAGTAATGCATGCAGTCATGAAGCCGATAGCCACGCTCATGAAGCCGCTCTCCAGCGTCAACATAAAGACCAAGAAAGCGGTGCGGGCTTCCATCGAGCGCGCTGACATATGCGCCGTGCCGGCGGCGGGCGTGGTGGGCGAGGCTGTCGTGGCTATAGAGCTGGCCGGAGCCATGATCGAGAAGTTCGGAGGAGATTCGATACGCGAGATGAGGCGCAACTACGACGGTTACATGGAGCAGATAAGGAAGTTTTAGATGAAGAATATCGTGC
>JAFGRN010000054.1 GCA_016935115.1 Candidatus Omnitrophota bacterium
TCCTTGCCCTTCTTCAACCGGCCGGATACGTCGGTGACGATATGCATGACATGTGAATACTTCTCTATGGTCATGAGCTCCGAGACCTTTACGCTCTTATAGTCACAGACGCGGCCTATATCATTGCGCCCGAGGTCGACGAGCATTATATGCTCCGCCCTCTCTTTCGGGTCGGCAAGAAGCTCTTTGGCCAGCTTATCATCCTCTTTCTCCGATAAACCCCTGGGACGTGTCCCCGCTATCGGCCTTACCTCAACATTACCGTCTTCGCACCTGACCATTATTTCGGGAGAAGATCCTACCATATAGAAATCCCTTAACTTCAGGCAATACATGTAAGGCGAAGGATTGACCGAGCGCAGGGCCCTGTAAATCTCGAAAGGATGAGATTCTACGGGAGTCTCCAGCCTCTGCGAGAGGACTACCTGTATTATATCCCCGTTCCTTATATAAGACTTTGCCTTCCTGACGGACGATTCGAACTGGCTCCTGGTCAGGTTAGATCTTAATCTCACCGGCACGGCGGCGCGTTTTATAGGGCGGTGCCCGGGAAGCGTCCGCGCCCTGGCCTTCAGACGGCCCACGATAGCGTCGATCTTATGCACCGCTTCGTCATATGCCGCGGAAGCCGGGCCGTCTATGCGCACATTCGAAACAACCTTTATCTTATGGTCAACATGGTCGAATACGAGGATCGTATCCGTAAGCATGAAGACCGAATCCGGCAGGTCCAGAGTATCGGGATTATTATCCGGGATCTCCTCCATGAAACGCACCATATCGTATCCCAGAAATCCCACCAGGCCTCCAGTAAATCTAGGCAGGCCTTTTACCTTCACGGCCCTGTAATTTCCGAAGAACTTTCTGAGCTCTTCCATCGGATTCTCCGACATAAAAGAACTGGCCCCGTGAGATGATCTTATCTCCACCGTCCTGCCTTTTACGGAAAAGACCGCCGACGGCTGGCTTCCCAGGAAAGAGTACCTGGCTATCCTCTCGCCCCCCTCGATCGACTCCAGAAGAAACGAATAGTCCCCGAGGTCGATCTTGGAATAGGCCGATAGCGGAGTATCGAAATCCGCGAGGATCTCCCTGTAAACCGGTACGATATTCCCCGGCTTTGCCAGTTTAAGGAATCTTTTCTTGTCCGGATAATGCATTATTTTTTATATACCTTCCCGGGATCGAACAACCTCTCTCCCAGTATTTTAATATTACCGTCCTTATCGACCTGCCGGAAGTAGCATGTAAAATACCCTTCGTGGCATCCGGCCAGTTTCTGGTCTACCTTCAGCAATATGGAGTTTCCTTCGCAATCGATACAGAGCGACCTTACCAGCTGGATACAGCCGCTGGTCTGGCCCTTCTTCATCAACATCTTCTTCGAGCGCCGGTATACATAGACGCATCCTTCCTCCAGCGTCTTCTCCAGAGCATCCTTGTTGAGATAACATAGAGTAAGTACTTCTTTCGACTTCTCGTCCTGGATAACCGCCGGTATCAGGCCGGCATCATTGAATTTCAATAACTCGATCAATTTCATAACCTCACCGCCACCTTCCTTTTCTTCAAATACTCTTTGGCCTGGCCCACACTGTAAGTCCTGTAATGGAATATCGACGCCGCCAGGACGGCGTCCGCCCTCCCCTCGGTCAATGCTTCATAAAGATGCCCGAGGGTCCCCGCCCCGCCTGAAGCGATGACCGGGATCCTGACCGCCTCGCTGATCCTCCGCGTAATATCGATGTCATACCCTTCCTTTGTGCCGTCATAGTCCATACTGGTCAATAATATCTCCCCAGCGCCGTAAGAGGCCATCTTCTTCGCCCATTTTACCGCATCGATACCGGTCGCGGTCCTGCCGCCGTTAATAAAAACTTCCCATAACTGTTTTTGTCTGGTCTTCACGGCGCATCTCGCGTCTATGGCTACGACGATGCACTGACTCCCGAACCTCGATGAGGCTCTCTTCACAAATGACGGATCCTTCACCGCCGCGGTATTGATCGAGACCTTGTCGCAGCCCGCAATAAGCAGCCTGCGTATATCCTCGACCGCGCGTATGCCGCCTCCTACCGTAAACGGCAGAAATATCGTCTCCGCCACCTTTCTTACCATGGCAACCATCGTACCGCGCTTCTCATGGCTCGCCGTGATATCGAGAAAGATGAGCTCATCGGCACCCTGCTTATCATAGAACTTCGCGTTCTCAACAGGGTCACCGGCGTCCCGCAGATTGATAAAATTAACTCCTTTGACGACTCTGCCGTCCTTCACATCCAAACAGGGTATTATTCTTTTCGTGAGCATATCTCTATCGCTTCCCCGAGATCCAGCCTGCCCTCATAAAGGGCCTTCCCTATAATGACACCTTTGAGCCCCTTATTTTCCAGAGCCTTCAGCTTTATCAGGTCTTCCGTATTGGAAACCCCGCCGGCAGCTACCACATCAAGCTTTGTCGCGGCCAGGAGCCCTTTAAGGCTGTCTATATTCGGTCCTTCCAGCATCCCGTCCCTGGTGATATCCGTATAATTTATGGTCCTGACGCCGGCATCGGCTATCCGCCTGGCGAGCTCAATGGCTGTCAGCTTCGTCTTCTCCACCCAGCCTTTCGTGCAGACAACGCCGCTGCGTGCATCGATACCCGCTACTATCCTCTCCCCGAACTTCTTCACCATGGAATCGAGAAACTCCCCGTTAAGCGCCTTTGTCCCTATGACTACCCTGTCTATTCCGGCTGCGATCGCTTTCTCTATCGACGCTTCGCTGCGCAATCCGCCGCCCAGCTCTATCTTCGGCTTTATGCTCCTGGCGATCTCTCCGATAATATCGAGATTCCTTGTACCGCCCTCGAGCGCGCCGTCGAGATCGACGATATGTATCATCTCTACACCGAATGACGCCCACTTCTTCGCCGTCTCGAGCGGAGAACCGGCATATATGGTCTGCCTGGAATATTCTCCCTGGCTCAGGCGCACCACCTTACCGCCTCTTATATCTATCGCGGGTATCGCTATCATATCAATCCGACAAAATTCTTCAATATCTTCAATCCCAGCCCCTGACTTTTCTCGGGATGGAACTGGAACCCGTAGACATTATCCCTGCGGATTCCAGACGCGAAATCTATGCCGTAACCGGTCATCGTCAATACCGACTTCTTGTCTTTCGGCTTCACATAATATGAATGAACAAAGTACATGTATGACCCGTCGGGCACGCCCTTAAGTATGTGTGCGCCGCGCGAAGATACCGGCTCTATGCTGTTCCATCCCATGTGAGGGACTTTATATCCGCCTTTTGGGAAAGCGAACCTCTTCACCTCACCGGAAAATACGGATAGCCCCTTCACACCGGGCGCCTCATCACTTCTCTCGAAGAGCAGCTGCATCCCGAGACAGAGCCCGAGGAACGGCTTGCCGGAAGCGATAGCCTCCCTGATGGGCCTTTCCAGGCCGCGGCGTTTCAGCTCCTTCATGGCATCTCCGAACGCGCCAACACCCGGAAATACGATCCCGCCGCACCGGGCCAGGTCCGAGGGCCTAGAAGTGACTTTAGTCCCCGCGCCGATTAGCTCAAACGCCTTCTGGACGCTCCTTAAGTTACCCATTCCATAGTCGATAACAGCTATCATTAATCGATCGTTCCCTTAGTCGACGGCACTCCCTTGCGGCGCGCGTCCACCTGCGTCGCCTCATCGAGCGCGATCCCGAAGGCCTTGAATACAGCCTCGAGCACATGGTGCACATCCTCGCCCGCATAGATATCAACATGCATGTTTATAGCGGCATTCTTCGCGAATGTATCGAGAAAGTCCTTGCCTTCTTCGAGAGTGTAGTTCTCGGGCGCCGGTATCGTCTCATTGTAGCTCGGCATCCTCCATACGAACGCGTATCGTCCGCCGACATCTACCGTGACTTTAGCAGCGGCAGCGTCCATCGGGACCTCTTTTGAGCCATATCTTTTTATGCCTTTGCAGTCTCCAAGCGCCTGCTTGAATGCCTTGCCGAGACAGATCGCGGCATCCTCATTCGAGTGGTGCTTATCGACTTTAAGGTCCCCTTTCACTTTCAGCGTCAGGTCAAATAGCCCGTGAAATACAAAAAGCGTCAGCATGTGGTCAAGAAAACCTATGCCCGTATCGATGGCGGCCTTGCCGCTGCCGTCAATGACCAGCTTACCGGATATGTCCGTTTCGGTAGTTTTGCGCTTTATCGCGCTCGATCGAATATTTTTTGCCATATAATACCCTTTCTATTCAAATCTTACTTTAACCGAATCGAGATGCTTTACAAGCTTCTCTATGCCCGCCACTTTTTCGAGCGGATCCCGTATCTTTTCAAGAGCCCTCTTATTGAACGATAGGATATGCGTACTCTTATAGAAATCTGATAATCCCAATCCCGAAAAGAACCTGGCGCTTCCACCAGTCGGCAGGACATGGCTCGGCCCTGCCACATAATCACCCACGGCAACCGGCGTGTATGGCCCGAGAAATATGGCGCCGGCATTGGTTATCCTCTTCGCTATCTTTTTAGGATTATTGGTCAATATCTGCAGGTGCTCTCCCGCCAGCATATTAGCGACATCTGCGGCCTCATCCATATTCTTCACCTGGATTATGTAGCCGTTTATATCCTCTTTTTTGAACATCTTGACGAGCTTTTTCGAATTGGTTATCAATATCGACATGCCCATGAAGTGCTCGGCCTGGGCGTCAAGGTCGGCCTTAATGAATTTAACATCCGATAGCTGGTTCGCTATAATCACAACCTCTGTCGGCCCGGCCAGCATATCTATATTGCAATACCCGAAGACCTGCCGCTTAGCCTCGGTGACATAGGCATTACCCGGGCCCACTATTTTATCGACTCTCGGTATGGTCTTCGTGCCGAATGCGAGCGCAGCTATAGCCTGGGCGCCCCCGACTTTGTATACGGCATTGACCTTGAGAAGATCCGCCACGACCAGTATGTGCGGATCGACGGATCTGTATTCATTGGGTGGGGTAACAAGCACTATATTTTTTACCCCCGCCATCTTCGCCGGGATGACTGACATGTATACGCTCGATACTAAAGGCACTGTCCCGCCCGGCACATAAACACCGACCGTATCCAGAGGCGATATCTTCTCTCCCAGAAGCACGCCGTCGGCATCCTTTATCTTCCACGACTTCTTCAGTTGTTTCTTGTAAAACTTGTTGACATTCTCCATGACCAGTTTCAGGGTGGAGACAAATTCCGGCTTTATATCCTGATATGCGCCGGAGACCTCGCACTCCGAGACTTTCAGGTCCCTGGCGGAAAGCTTCACGCCGTCGAACTTTCTGGTATATTTTATTAAGGCTTCGTCGCCAAAGAGCTTCACATTTTCCACGATCTTCCTGACGCTCTCTGTAATGCGCCTGTTCCGGCCTGAACCTCTGTCGCACAATTTCTGGAACTGCTTGCTGCCCAAACGCACAACCTTCATCGTAGCTTCTCCTTGACTGTCTTTATCGCCGCCTCAAAGGCGCTATCCAGCTTCTCCGGCGCCTTACCACCGCCCTGCGCGAAATTATCTTTTCCGCCGCCCGAGCCATTGACCGACTTTGCTGCGTCTTTCGCGAGCGCGCTGGCGCTCAAGCCTCTCTTCACAAGATCATCCGTAACCGCTATAATAAAAGATACTTTATCATCAAGCTTTGTAGATAGAAGCACTACCGCCGACTTCTCTTTGGACCTTATCCTGTCCGCGACCGCCCTGAGCCCGTCCACCGCGATATTGCCGATATTCTCGACCACGATCTTGGCCTGTCCTGCCGGTTTAGCGCGGCCTATATAGAGGTCTATCCTGGCCATCTCCTCCTCGACCCTCTTCGCCGCGAGCTTCTTCCCTTCTTCCTTATCCGCCTCGGCCGCAGCCTTTGCCGCCTGCAGCTTGCCCTGCTCTTCCACCCATTTTTTCGCCGCTTCGCCGGTGACTGCCTCTATGCGCCGCGTGCCGGAAGCTATGGAACTTTCGCCCGTTATCCTGAATATGCCTATATCTTTAGTATTCGCCACGTGCGTACCACCGCATAATTCCTTCGATATGCCGCTTATAGATACCACGCGCACCCTCTTATCATACTTTTCCCCGAATAGCGCTGTCGCCCCGTCCTTCTTGGCGGATTCTATGTCCTTTATCTCCTTTGCAACCGGAATAGACGCAGCTATGCCCTCATTCACCAACTCTTCAACGCGCGCAACCTCACGAGACTCCATCTTCTTCATGTGGGTAAAATCAAACCTCAATCTTTCACTGTCGACATGGGAGCCGGTCTGGTGCACATGCTCCCCAAGGACCTTGCGAAGCGCCGCCTGAAGAAGATGCGTAGCAGTATGATTAGCCATGACTCTGCGCCTCACATCCTCGTCGATCGATACTTCGGCCTTTTCGCCGGCCTTAAACGAACCCTTAAGCATTCTGCCTATATGCACTATCGTATCGCCTATCTTCTTGGCATCCTCAACCTCCATAAGCCCCGACACTGTCTCTATCGTGCCCCAATCCCCTGCCTGCCCGCCCGATTCGCCATAGAACGGCGTCCTGTCGAGTATCACTTCACCGCCTTCCAGGATAGCGGCTATCTTCGCCTCTGCGCGAGAGTCTTCATATCCGAGAAATTCCGTTTTTAACCCCAGCGCGGCGACCTTCTTCGCGAAACTGTCGCTGAATATCTCCCCTTTGATCTTGGATTTTGAACGCGAGAGCTCGCGCTGTTTATCCAACAGCTTCTCGAAAGCGTCTCTATCTATCTTAAGCCCGCGCCTTTCGGCTATCTCTTCGAGCATATCGTAGGGCATTCCGTATGTATCGTAAAAATTAAACGCGGCTTCCGCCAATTTGCCGGCATCTTTTGCTCCCTTCATCGACCCAAACGCCTCTTCCACCCTCGGGAGCTGGTTCGATATAACGATTAAAAAAGATTCTTCCTCTCTCTTCACTACCTGCGCTATATCATCGCGCCTCTCCCTTATCTCGGGATAGGCGCCGCCCATCACATCCGAAACCATAGCGACCAATTTATAGAGAAACGGTTCTTTTATCCCCATGTCCTGCGCATGCGACATGGCGCGCCTTATAAGCTTGCGCACTACATAACCGCGCTCTTCATTGGACGGCATCACTCCGTCGGCTATACAGAACGTCGCCGCGCGGATATGGTCGGCTATGGCATTCACCTGCCGCGCCGCGGCAGGTTTCCCGCTTCCGGAAGCGTATCTCCTTATCTCTCCCGTTATGGGCGTAAATATATCGATCTCAAAATTTGTCTTAACTGCCTGCATCACCGAGGCGATCCTCTCGAGCCCCATACCGGTGTCGATGTTCTTATTAGGAAGGGATTTAAGCGTGCCGTCAGAGAGCCTGTCAAACTGGGTGAATACCAGGTTCCAGACCTCAACAAACCTGCCGCAGTCGCATGAAGGGTCGCAGTCCTTCTTCCCGCATCCGGTTTCCGCTCCGTAATCATAAAATATCTCAGAACACGGCCCGCACGGCCCGTTAGGGCCTTTCGACGGAGCTTCGGACGGCCAGAAGTTCTCCTTCTCGCCGAAGCGCATTATCTTGGCCGCGGGCACTTTTATCGAATCCTTCCAGATATCATAGGCTTCGCCATCGTCTTTATAGACCGATACCCAGAGTTTTTCAGGTGGAATCTTAAGAACTTTCGTGAAAAACTCCCATGCCCATGCAATGGCTTCCTTCTTGAAATAATCGCCAAATGAAAAATTGCCCAGCATCTCGAAGAAGGTATGATGCCCGCTCGTCCTGCCGACATTTTCGAGATCGCCCGTTCTCAGGCATTTTTGGGAACTTGCGGCCCGCCTGTAAGTGACATTGCGCCCCATAAATTTTTCCTTGAACTGGTTCATGCCGGCGCCGGTGAAGAGAAGCGTCAGGTCATCCTTCGGGACCAGCGAGTCGCTTGCGACCAGCTCATGCTCCTTCGACCTAAAGAAATCGAGGAAAGCCTTCCTTAAATCATCTGTCTTCATCTGTCACCGCGTATATCACTCTCTTGACTGTATCGTAATTAAAACCGCGCCTCACCAGATAGTCGTAGAGCCGTTTCAATGCCTTCGCCTTGTCGATCTTTGCCAATTGCTTAACACGCTCCTTCGCAATGGCGAGGACTATCTCATATTCATCGTAATCCCGGGCCTTCGCCTGCAGGGCGGAATCAATTATAGGCCCGGCTATGCCCTTCGCCTTCAACTCGTGGCGCAAGACCACGTCGCCGGCGGGGTTCGCCCGCATCCTCGACTCGACCCACAACCGGGCGAACCTGGCGTCATCTATCTCCCCCAGGTTCCTAAGGGTGTCGATGACCTTGTCCACCGTCGGCTCATCGTAGCCCTTAAGCTTAAGCCTGCCGCGTATCTCAGCCTCCGACCGCGGCCTTGAACGCAGCAGGCTATAAGCGTTATTCTTCGCTTTCCTGTACCCTTTATCCTTTTCCACCCATCGTCATTGCGATCCCGCCCCGGACGTGACTCCCGGCGGGAGAAGCAATCTCCCGCCCCTATACTGTCGACTTCTCGAGTATCTCTTTCTCTATCTTAGCCAGGATATTCGGGTTCTCTTTCAGGTAAACCCTGGCATTCTCTTTGCCCTGGCCGAGCTTCTCATCCCCGTAGAGGAGCCATGCGCCGCTCTTCTTCAGAACCCCGAGCGTTTCACCCATATCCAGGACACTGCCGGACTTTGAGATGCCTTCATTGAACATTATGTCAAACTCCGCCTTGCGAAACGGCGGCGCCACCTTGTTCTTGACCACCGATGCGCGGACACGGTTTCCCACGGCCTCATCGCCCTTCTTAAGTGAGGCTATGCGCCTAAGGTCGATCCTGACCGACGCGTAGAACTTGAGCGCCCTTCCGCCCGGCGTAGTCTCGGGATTGCCGAACATCACGCCGATCTTCTCGCGGATCTGGTTGATAAATATCACGCATGTCTTCGATTTTGCTATCGAGCCGGACAATTTCCTGAGCGCATGGCTCATCAGCCGCGCCTGGAGCCCGACGTGCGACTGCCCCATCTCCCCGTCGATCTCCGCCTTCGGGACGAGCGCCGCGACCGAATCGACTATGACGATGTCGAGCGCGTTCGACTTCACCAGTGTCTCGGCGATATCGAGGGCCTGTTCGCCCGTATCCGGCTGTGACATCAGCAGGTTATCGAGATTCACGCCGAGCATCTTGGCATACGCGGGGTCGAAAGCATGTTCCGCGTCAATAAATGCCGCCGTACCGCCGGCGCGCTGGGCATTGGCTATAATGCTTAAGGTAAGAGTAGTCTTACCGCTCGACTCGGGACCGAATATCTCTATGACCCTGCCTCTCGGCACTCCGCCCACACCGAGCGCCACATCCAGCGTGACCGATCCTGTCGGTATCGCCGGCACATCGAGCTTAAAATCCTGCCCGAGCTTCATTATTGAGCCCTTGCCGAACTGTTTTTCAATATGCTCCAGGGCCAGATCCAGCGCCTTCGCCCTCTGCTCCTGGGATGCTTCTTTGCGTTCCTTCGCCGATTCTTTCGGCATTTCCTTCTCTTTAGCTTTATTCTTGACCATAACTTTCTCCTTAATTTCCTTATGTTGCTTATATAATATAATTATACTCTATCTTGAAGAAGATATTATACAGTTACCACCTCCTTTCTGTAAAGTTAATTCTCCCCCAGCCCCGTCATTGCGAGGGCCAAAGGCCCGAAGCAATCTCTATCCCCCTATATAGATAGCGAAATAGGCCAAATTGTTGCAATATATTTTCACTAGGGCGAAAATATCTCCGAGTTCCCGCACGATAGATTTTTACGGGTCCTGCCGCTCCTTCGCCTTTTTCTTTGAAGGGCTGTGTCCCAGGACAGTCGCGTAACACCAGTCGAGCGTGGCAA
>JAFGRN010000055.1 GCA_016935115.1 Candidatus Omnitrophota bacterium
CGCCTTAAATCTCCGTCCAAAAAAGTGGAAATAGCCGTCGTAGGGAAATATATAACGCTTCAGGACGCGTATAAATCGATATACGAAGCGCTCACGCACGCCGGTATCCATAATGATGTGAAGGTAGAAGTAAAGAAGATAGATTCCGAAGACCTGGAGAAGGGCCGCTCCGGCAAGAAGCTCGAAGGCATTTCCGGCATACTCGTCCCGGGGGGATTCGGTTACAGGGGGATCGAAGGGAAGATAAAAGCGATCGAGTTCGCACGGCGGAACAAAATACCGTTTTTAGGATTATGCCTGGGCATGCAGTGCGCCGTGATAGAGTTTGCCAGAAACGTTTGTAATCTGAAGGGCGCAAATTCAGCGGAATTCAAGAAGACAAAATATCCTGTAATAGCCCTGCTCAAGACGCAGAAGGGTGTGAGGGATCTCGGCGGGACTATGCGCCTGGGCGCGTATCCGTGTAAGGTCAGAATGCCCAGCCTCGCATACAGGGCTTACGGCAAAGGCATGGTTTATGAGCGCCACAGGCACAGGTACGAATTTAACAACAGGTACAGGAAGCTCTTCGAGAGAAAAGGCATGGTCTTCTCGGGCATTTACCCCGGGAAGAACCTGGTGGAGATAGTGGAGATAAAGAAACATCCCTATTTTATAGCTGTGCAGTTTCATCCGGAATTTAAATCCAAGCCCGACAGGGCGCACCCGTTATTCAGGGATTTTATAAAGGCGGTTTCGCGAAAGGCGGATTAGAGAGTGGAAGCGATACTGGCTTTGGAAAGCGGCAGGATCTTCAGGGGTAGGTCTTTCGGCGCTAAAGGCGAAAGGTCGGGCGAGGTCGTCTTCAATACCAGCATGGCCGGCTACCAGGAGATAATCACGGATCCGTCGTATAAAGGCCAGATAGTCGCCATGACCTATCCGCTTATAGGCAATTACGGGGTTAACAAAGAGGATGTGGAGTCGCGCGGGCCCTTCCTCGAGGGTTTTGTGGTAAAAGAGTACAGCAAACTCTACAGCAACTGGCGCGCCTCGAAGTCGCTCGGCGATTATCTTAAAGAGAATGCGATCCCTGGCATCGAAGGCATCGATACGCGCGCGCTCACCCTGCATTTGAGAGAGGCCGGAGCGATGAAGGCGGTTCTCTCCACAGAGGACAAGGATGCGAAGAGCCTGGTAAGGAAAGCCAAGGCTTCGCGCGGCCTTATCGGAGCGGATTTAGCCGGAGGGGTGACCTGCGAAAGGGCCTACAGGTGGAAGGCTGAAGATAAAAAGAGATTTACCGTGGCTGTCGTCGATTGCGGCGTAAAGTTTAATATTCTGAGAATGCTCGCCGGGAACGGATGTGAGTCCATGGTCCTGCCCGCTACGACCACTGCAGATGAGATATTGAAGATGAAGATCGACGGGCTTCTGCTCTCCAATGGGCCCGGGGATCCGGCGGCGGTCCATTATGTTATCGAGAATACACGGAAGCTGATAGGGAAGCTGCCCATATTCGGGATCTGTCTCGGCCACCAGATACTGGGGCTGGCGCTGGGCGGCAGGACATATAAATTGAAGTTCGGCCACCATGGCGGCAACCATCCCGTGAAGGATCTTAAGGCCGGAAAGGTTGCCATTACGGCGCAGAACCACGGCTTCTGCGTGGATGTCGATTCCATCGACGGAAATAAGGCGCGCGTAACGCATGTAAACCTGAATGACGGGACAGTGGAAGGGATGGAGCACAGGAGACTGCCGGCATTTTCCGTGCAGTTCCATCCCGAGAACGCCCCGGGCCCGCACGACGCGGAGTACCTCTTCGGAAAATTTACGGAAATGATGAAAGATGCCAAAGCGAAAAGACATTAAAAAGATACTTATAATCGGTTCGGGGCCTATTGTCATAAGCCAGGCGTGTGAATTCGATTATTCCGGTACGCAGGCCTGCAAGGCCCTGAGGGAAGAGGGTTATAAGGTGGTGCTGGTCAATTCCAATCCCGCCACTATAATGACAGATCCGGAGATAGCCGACAGGACCTACATCGAACCGATAACCCCGGAGATTGTCGAGAAGATCATCGCGAAAGAACGCCCGGACGCGCTCCTTCCGACTCTCGGCGGACAGACAGGCCTGAATACGGCGGTGAAACTCGCGGAGCAGGGCGTCCTCAGGAAGTACAAAGTGAAGATGATAGGCGCCAGCTATGAAGCGATAAAGAAAGCCGAGGACAGGGATAGTTTCAAGAAATCGATGCTTAAGATAGGGCTCGACCTGCCGAAGAGCATACTGGCCCACAGCATGAAAGAAGCGATGCGCGCCGTGAAGAAGATAGGCCTGCCGGTTATCATAAGGCCGAGCTTTACGCTCGGCGGCACGGGCGGCGGCATCGCGAAGAACATGGCGGAGTTCAGGCGCATAGCGGATCTGGGATTGAAGAGCAGCATGACGAGAGAGATCCTTATAGAAGAGTCGGTCCTTGGCTGGAAGGAATACGAGCTCGAGGTGATGAGGGACAGGAATGATAACGCGGTCATAGTCTGCTCCATTGAGAATCTTGACCCTATGGGCGTGCATACGGGGGATTCCATCACCGTGGCCCCGGCCCAGACATTGACCGACAGGGAATATCAGAAGATGAGGGACGCCGCGATCGCCGTATTGAGGGAGATAGGCGTCGAGACGGGCGGTTCCAACGTGCAGTTCGCGGTCAATCCCAAAAACGGCAGGATGGTGATCATAGAGATGAACCCGAGGGTCTCGAGAAGCTCCGCCCTCGCGAGCAAGGCCACGGGATTTCCCATAGCGAAGTTTGCCGCGAAGCTCGCGGTCGGTTATACGCTCGACGAGATAAGGAACGACATCACAAGGGAGACGCCCGCGTCGTTTGAGCCCGTGATCGATTATTGCGTCGTGAAGATACCCAGGTTCACCTTCGAGAAATTTCCTGAGGCCGGGGATGTGCTGGGGATCTCTATGAAGTCGGTGGGAGAGACGATGGCCATCGGCCGCACGTTCAAGGAAGCGCTCCAGAAGGGACTGCGGGGCCTGGAGATCGGGCATACAGGCCTGGATAACAGGCTGGACTACAGGAAGATACCGCATAAGAAGATAAGGCGGAGACTGCGGGAGCCGAACGCGTCGAGGATATTCTATATTAAATACGCCCTTCAGAAAGGCTACGGCATAGATAGGGTAGTGAAGATGACGCACATAGACCCGTGGTTCATAGCGAATATTAAGGAAATAGTCGATCTCGAAAAGGCGCTTAAGAGAGAGTACCGGAGAAAGAAATGTTTAAGCGTGCGGTCATTCAGGAAGGCCAAGGAGTATGGTTTCAGCGACAGACAGATCGCGCAGATCATCGGTTCTGACGAGATGTCCGTGAGGGCCTTAAGGAAGCGCCATAATATCAGGGCGGTATACAAGCTCGTCGATACCTGCGCCGCGGAATTCGAGGCATACACCCCTTACTACTACTCGACATATGAAGAGGAAGACGAGAGCCGAGTTTCTAAAAAGAAGAAGATAATGATCCTGGGCGGCGGCCCCAACAGGATCGGACAGGGAATAGAGTTCGACTACTGCTGCTGTCACGCTTCTTTCGCGCTTAAAGAGCTGGGTTTCGAGACGATTATGGTCAATTCCAATCCGGAAACTGTCTCGACCGATTACGATACGTCGGATAAGCTATATTTTGAGCCTCTTACATTCGAAGACGTGATGAATATCATAGACAGGGAAAAGCCCGACGGGGTAATAGTCCAGTTCGGCGGGCAGACTCCGCTTAACCTGGCTAAGCGGCTTGCCGCGGCGGGAGCGCCTATCATCGGCACCAGCGTAAAGTCCATAGATATTGCCGAAGACAGGGATAAATTTGCCGCTGTCCTGAAAAAACTGGGTATCAGCCAGCCGGAGAACGGCTCCGCGACATCCGTGGAAGAGGCGGTAGCTATAGCTAAAAGGATAGGATTCCCCGTGCTGGTCAGGCCTTCGTATGTCCTGGGCGGCCGCGCGATGAAGATAGTTTACGACGAAAGAACATTGCTGAGGTTCGTTAAAGAGGCCCAGCAGGCGTCGCCGGACCATCCAATACTTATCGACAAGTTCCTCGAGGATACCGTAGAAGTGGACGTTGACGCGATTTCCGACGGCAATACTACTATCGTTGGCGGTATAATGGAGCATATCGAAGAAGCCGGTATTCATTCCGGCGATTCCGCCTGCGTGCTTCCTCCGCACACCCTCGGGGACTTTATCATTAACACGATAAGAGATTATACGCGCGCCCTGTCGAAGGAGCTGAAGGTCAGGGGCCTCATGAATATACAGTTTGCCGTAAAAGATGACAGGGTCTACGCGCTGGAGGTGAATCCGAGGGCCTCAAGGACGGTCCCGTTCGTGAGCAAGGCCATCGGCGCGCCATTGGCCAAGATCGCGGCCAAAGTGATGGCCGGCAGTACGCTCAAACAGTCCGGCCTTACCGGAGAAAAAGAGACGAAGCACATATCGGTGAAAGAGTCGGTACTGCCGTTCTCCCGTTTCTCCGGGGTGGATATACTCCTCGGCCCGGAGATGAAGTCTACGGGCGAGGTGATGGGGATAGATTCTTCTTTCGGAAAGGCGTTTTACAAGTCCCAGCTTGCCGCCAACCAAAACCTTCCGGTTAAAGGAAAGATATTTATAAGTGTTAAGAACTCCGACAAGAGGGATATGGTATTCATAGCGAAGAAACTTTTTGATATGGGCTTTGAGCTGATTGCGACAGCGGGCACGCACAAGATCCTTTCATCCAATAATATAAAGGTGGAGCTTGCCGGCAAGATCAGCGAAGGCGATACGCGCGTCCTGGATCTCATAAAGAAGAGAGATTTGGGGCTGGTAATCAATACTCCATCGAGCCAGAGCGGACAGTCTGACGCGCAGGCGATGAGAAGCTCGGCGGTTACCCACGGAGTTCCATGCATAACCACTATTCAGGGCGCGCAGGCGGCAGTCAACGGCATGGAAGCCGTCCTTAAAGGCAAGCTGGAAGTGAAACCTATTCAGGCGTACCACTGATTTCTCCAGTCATTGCGATCCCGCCCCGGGCCTGACTCCTGGCGGGAGAAGCAATCTATCGACTTTTAGCCTTCCGTATGGTATATTTCCCGTATGAGAAAATCAGTTCCATTGCCGATGGCTTACAGGCTGTTGAGTCCGGGCCCCGTGGTCCTGGTGAGCTCATTATTCGATAAGAGGGCGGCGATTACTCCGATAGCCTGGAACATGCCGGTTTCCGACGATCCTCCGATGGTTGCCCTCGAGATATGGGACAAGCATTTCGTGTATAAGGCCATAATGCAGACAAAAGATTTTGTGGTCAATATCCCGTCCACCGAGATGGCCGATACGGTGCGCAAGCTCGGCGGTGTCTCGGGCGCGAAAGTGGACAAATTTTCCGAATACGGCCTTACAAAAGAAAAATCCGAGAAAGTGAAATCCCCGCGGCTTGGATCCGCGATAGGGATCCTCGAATGCAAACTTCGTGAGGACGAGAGGATGCTTAAAGAGTATAATATAGTTCTCGGCGACGTCGTATATGCCGAAGCCGAAGAGGGCGTCTTTATTGACAGGTGGCATCCCGAGAAAGATGGCCCGAAGATAATCAATCATCTCGGCGGCAGGGTCTTCTCTGTGCCGTCCGGGCGAATATTGGAATAATGAAGATGGAGAAGATACTCCCCTTACTATTACTGCTGTGCCTTTTCTGCGGCTGCGCGTCGGTTGCGACCAATACTATTACGCAGGTTTCAACTATCGACGCTCTCCTCGCGGGATCGTATGACGGGGTCATGTCCTGCGGCGAACTTCTGAAATACGGCGATTTCGGGATAGGCACATTCGACCGGCTCGAAGGAGAAATGATAATTCTGGATGACAGGGTCTTTCAGGTAAAATCCGATGGCTTGGTTTACAGCCCTTCACTTTCAATATTGACGCCTTTTGCCTCGGTAGGTTATTTTGTTCCCGATAAAAGATTCGATCTTCCGCCCGGCGCGGATCTTCACGGGGCGGAAGACGCTATAGACACGGCCGTTCCCAATAAGAACATCTTTCTCGCTTTGAAGATACATGGAACATTTAGATACATGAAGACGCGATCGGTGCCTTTGCAGGACAAGCCATATCCCGCCCTTACCGAAGTTACGAAGAATCAGCCTGTCTTTGAGATCAGCGATGTAAGTGGAACCATAGTGGGTTTCAGGTGTCCCGATTATGTGAAAGGGATAAATGTTCCGGGTTACCATTTCCATTTTATAAGCGACGATCTTAAAAAGGGTGGACATGTGCTTGATTTCACGCTTAAAGAAGGTACAGTCGAGGCGGATCTCTGCGGCCGCTATCTTTTGATCTTGCCTGATGACGGTAAGGGGCTCGAGGGGTTGGATCTTTCGCGCGACCGAAGCGCGGAACTTCAAAAAGTTGAGAGATAATAAGGACCTATTATGGTCAGGAAAGTCCTGATAATAGACGATGAAAAGGGCCTTATAGACGCGGTTAAGAGTTATCTCGAGCCGCGCGGCTTCGATGTTATAAGCGCTCTCAACGGCAATGAGGGCCTGGAGAAGATGAGGGAGAAGCCCGACGTGGTCCTTCTCGATGTCGTCATGCCGGGGCCGGACGGGTTTGAGGTATTGCGCAGGATAAGGCATGACCATGACCAGAGGCATACGGAGATAATAATGCTTACCTCCAGGAGGGAATCCAATAGTATAATGAAAGCGCAGGACCTCGGGGCGGTGGATTATATAATGAAACCCTTCAGGCTCGAGGAACTGCTGGCGGTTATAAACAAACATACGTAATAAAAATATTCAGCGGAGAGATGGCAGAGCGGTTGAATGCGCACGCTTGGAGAGCGTGTAACGGCCGAAAGGTTGTTCTAGGGTTCGAATCCCTATCTCTCCGCCAGTTAATAAAGCGAGGGCTGTCTAACAACAAATGATACGGCTCCACCGACGACAAATATAGGCGGCGCTCTTTTAAAATAAA
>JAFGRN010000056.1 GCA_016935115.1 Candidatus Omnitrophota bacterium
CCGTCCGCGCCGGCGGCTATGCCCGCCATCGACGCCGCGCCGACATAACCCCACTTGCCGGAAGCGTGCGACGGATCGATTATGATCGGCAGGTGGCTCAGGTTCTTCACTACGGGGACGGCGTTTATATCCAGCGTGAACCTTGTGGCGTCCTCGAATGTCCTGATCCCGCGCTCGCAGAGTATGACCTTAAAATTACCTTCGGATAATATATATTCCGCCGACATCAGCAGCTCTTTTATCGTGTTCGACATACCGCGCTTCAGAAGCACCGGCTTCTTCGTCCTGCCGACCTCTTTCAGGAGATTAAAATTCTGCATGTTGCGGGCGCCTATCTGGATGATATCGGTATACCTGCAGACAAGGTCGATATCGCGCACATCCATGAGTTCGGTGATGATCTTCAGCCCGGTCTCTTTCTTCGCCTCGGCCAGGAACTTCAGCCCTTTCTCGCCCAACCCCTGGAACGCGTAAGGGGACGTCCGCGGCTTAAATGCCCCTCCTCTTAATACCGTGGCCCCGGCGCGCTTAACCTTCTTCGCTATCTCTATGAGGAGCTTGCGGTTCTCGACGGAACACGGCCCGGCCATGACCACTATCTTCTTCCCGCCGACCTTTATGCCACCGCCGATGTCTATGACACTGTCTTCTTTTTTGAAGTCGCGCGAAGCGAGCTTATATGGCTTCAGGACCTGCATTGCCCTCTCTACGCCGGGAAATACCTCAAGCGGCTGTGCCCGTACCAGGTCCTCATCGCCGATAACACCGACGATCGTGCGCTCGATACCTTTTGAGACCCACGGCTTTAACCCAAGCTGTTCTATCTTCGTCAGAAGATGCTCGAGCTGTTTCTTCGTGGCATCCGGACGCATCACTATTATCATAAGATCTCTCCTGTAGCCTTCATTTCAGCGCGCCTTTAAGCGCATTTATGAATTTCCTGTTTTCCGCCGCTGTCCCGACGGTAACTCTTATATACGTATCGAGCCCCCATGCCTTCATGTCGCGGACTATCACGCCTCTCTTCAGCAGGGCGCTGAAGAGATCCTTGCAATCCATCTTCACATTAACAAGGACAAAGTTCGTAGCGCTCTCTACGCAGTCCAGCCCCAGTTTCTTAAACTCGGAATAGAAAAATTTCTTCTGGAGCGTCACATGAGAAAGCGTCTTCTTCAGGAATGATTTATCACCTACCGCCGCGGCAGCGCCCGCCTGGGCAAGAAGGTTCATATTAAAAGGCTCTCTCGTCCTCTCCATATAATTTATGATCTCGGGGCTCGATATGCCGTAGCCTGCGCGCAGCCCCGCCAGGCCGTACGCTTTCGAGAACGACCTCGCGACTATGACTCCGGGCCTGGCCAGATAATCCCGGCCGTCGGGATAGTCCTTAAATTCGTATCTGGCAAATTCAAAATACGCCTCGTCGAGGAATACGATGACCTCATCGGGCAATCCCTTAAAGAACTCATCGAGCTCTTTTCTCGAAACATAAGTTCCTGTGGGATTATCGGGATTGGCTATGAATACTATCTTCGTTTTGTCGGTTATGGCCTCTTTCATAGCCTTAAGGTCATGCTTCATGCCCCTGGCGAGAGGAACAAACTTGACCACCGCATTCTGCAGCTGGCACATGATCTCATAGATAAGGAATGTCGGCCTGGCTATCACGACTTCGTCACCATCGCCGACAAACGTCCTGATCGCCATCCCTATGATCTCGTCGGAACCGTTGCCGAATATGAGACTGCCTTCATCTACGCCGAGAGACTTCGATACCTGCTTGCGGAGATAGAAACTCGACGCGTCCGGATAGCGGTTCACTTCTCTAACAGCCTTACGCACAGCCTCAACCGCCTTCGGGGAAGGGCCCATGCAGTTTTCGTTCGAAGCAAGCTTTACCACCTTTTTCAGGCCCAGCTCGCGCTGTACCTCTTCTATGGGCTTGCCCGGAACGTACTGCTTAACCTTCAATATATTCTGCCGTACCCTGCTCTTCATAGCGTCTAAACACCGTCCCCTATCGGATATGAACCGAGAACCTTTATATATGTCGAAGCCTTCTTAAGCTCGCGCAATGCTTTTACCACTTTTGTATCATGATAATGCCCCTCTATATCCACAAAGAAGTAGTACTCCCACGCCCTCACCTTTGACGGGCGCGATTCGATCTTCGTCATGTTTATACCGTGCCGTTTAAACGGGACCAGCATGTCGTGCAGCGCGCCGGAGCGGTCCTTTACCGAGAACATGAGAGAGGTCTTGTCATGCTTCGTCGGTTTCGCCTCCCTTTTTCCTATTACAAGGAAGCGGGTGACATTATGGACACTATCCTCTATCGACGCATAGAGGCTCTTCAGGCCGTACTTCTTCGCTGCCAGGTCGCTTGCTATACAAGCAGCTCTCTTCTCCTTCGAGGCTATCTCCGCGGCTTTCGCCGTGCTCGAAACTTCCACCAGCTCTATGCCCGGAAGGTTAGCTTCCAGCCACAGCCTGCACTGCCCGAAAACCTGCGCCTTCGAATAGACCCTCTTTATCCTGCTCTTGTCAGGCTCCATAGAAAGAAGATTGTGCGATACTTCCAGGTAGATCTCGGAACATACCTTCAGGTCCGAGTCTATGAACATGTCCTGCGTATGCGTTATCGCGCCGTCTATGGAGTTCTCTATCGGCACGACGCCGTAATCCGCTCTCGCTTTCTCGACCTCCGCGAAAACATCGGTTATCGTACCGCAGCCGATATATGCGACACTTGAACCAAATTTCTTCATGCTCGCCAGGTGCGTGAATGTGAACTCCGGGCCCAGGTAGGCTATCTTCATGGGATGTTCCAGCGAAAGCGCGCCGGACATTATCTCCCTGAATATCGCTTTTAATGATTCGTTCGAGATCGGCCCCTTATTCCTGGCAACCAGGTTCCCGTAAACATCCTTCTCGCGTTCGGGAACATATATGGCGGACCTGGATCTCCGTTTTAACCTGCCTATATCGAGAATGATCCCCGCCCTCTTATTCAGAAGCTTCAGTATCTCAGCGTCGATCAGGTCAATCTTTCTTCGCAACTTCTTCAGGTCCATGCACAATCTCCCCTGTCTCTTTATTTATAACCTGCGCCTTCTGCGCCTCTTTCACAAAATCGAGATCGCTCTCCTGAAATTCCTTTAAATTCGGCAGCTCTTCAAGCGACCTCAACCCGAAATGCTGCAGAAACTGGTTCGTCGTCACATACAACATCGGCCTCCCCGGAGCATCGAGCCTTCCCTTCGTCTTAATGAGCTCCCTCTGCTCAAGGGTGCTCAATACCCCGTCTACATTCACTCCACGTATGGCCTCGATATCAGTCCTCGTTATAGGCTGTTTATACGCGATGATCGCCAGTGTCTCGAGTGACGGCCCCGTAAGCTTGTCCGGGCCGCGCCTGTAAAGTGCGGCTATCCATCTGCTAAAGACAGGATCGGTAAGCATCTGGAACCCGCCCGCTATCTCCTTTATGCTGAAGCTCCTGCCCGACGCGGAATACTCGCTGTTCAGCTCCGTAATTATCGCGCGCGCATCGGCCGGCTCTATATCCTTAAGCACATCCTTGATCGTGTCGATCGACACGGGCTTATCGCTCACGAAGAGCAGCGCCTCTATTATCCTTTTGCGTTCTTCTCTATCCATTTACCTCACCCGCCGGTTTTATGCTCTCCATGCTCCTTACGATCTCTATCTCGCCGAAAGGCGCATGCTGCAATACGCTGATCTCCCGTATCTTGATCAGCTCCAATACCGCTAAAAACGTGGTTATTATCTCCGCTTTGTTCTTCGCCGCCTTGAAGAGGTCCGTAAAGACCACCGACTTCCTGTCGACGAGCATGTGCAATATGTCGTGTATCTTCTCGGATACCGTGAACTCGTCCTTCACCACCTGGTGGAAGACGTCCTTAGGTATGTCTTTCAGGACCTTCGTGAAAGCTGTGATGAGATCGAAGAGGCTCGCTTCGAACGGCTCATCCTGCGAAGCCGGCAGCTTATCGACATCTACTCCGGAACCCACGCGCGCGAAGAAATGCTTCTGGCTCGACTCCTTCTGGGCAAGCTCCGCGGCCGCTTCCTTGAACTTCTTGTACTCGAGAAGCCTCTTAACCAGCTCGGCCCTCGGGTCCTGGTCTTCCTCGTTCTCCGCCTGCGTCTCTTCCGGCGGCAGAAGCATCTTCGATTTAATATGCATCAGCGTCGCCGCCATAACAAGAAACTCGCCGGCTATCGACAGGTCGAGAAGCTGCATCAGCTCCAGATATTCGAGATACTGGTCAGTGATCTTCGCTATCGGAATGTCATAGATATCGACCTCTTCCTTCTTTATCAAAAAGAGCAGAAGGTCGAGCGGCCCTTCAAAAACCTCAAGCTTGACTTTATAGGTCATAGATCGCTTCGCTTAACCCGCAATGACAGGGTTTACGCAAAATTGACAACATCCCTGACCGCGGCCATAGTCTCGAGCGCGGCGGCTCTGGCCGACTTATCGCCCGATCTCAGTATATCCCTTATATCATCGTCCGAAAGCGCGGCCGCTTTCTTCCTCATCGGCTCGAGATATTCCGCAAGCGCTACGGCAAGGGCCTTCTTGCATTCGGTACAGCCTGTCTTGGCGCCCTCGCACGATTGCCTTATCTTATCGAGCGCAGCCTGATCCGAGAATATTGAATAGTAACTGAAGACATTGCATATATCCGGATGGCCTCGATCAGAAAGCTTGATCCTCTTCGGATCGGTGATCATGCCGGCAACCTTCTTCGCGATCTCTTCCGGCGTATCCGAAAGCGCGATGAAGTTCCCGTAACTCTTCGACATCTTCCTGTTGTCGAGGCCGAGCAGTTTTGGTACCCTGGTAAGGAGCGGGTCCGGCTCCGGAAAGAGCCTGCCTCCGTAGAGGGTATTAAAACGGCGGATGATCTCGCGTGTAAGTTCCAGGTGCGGCAGCTGGTCTATCCCGACGGGGACCGCGCTTGCCTTATAGAGAGCGATATCGGCGGCCTGCAGAACCGGGTAACCCAGGAAACCATAAGTCGTAAGGTCACGCCCTTTTACCTCCCTCAGCTGTTCCTTGTAAGTAGGGCATCTCTCGACCCATCCGAGAGGGGTGATATCCGAGAATACCATCGCAAGCTCGAGGTGTTCGGGTACGTGCGACTGTATGAATATGACGCTCTTTTCCGGATCGAGGCCCGCGGCAATGAAGTCCCTTGTCATCTCTATCGAATTTTCGCGCAGGAGCTTCGTATCCTCATACTCGCTCATCAGCGCATGCCAGTCCGCCACCATATAGAAGCAGTCATATTGTTCCTGCAGCTTAACCCAATTATTGAGCGCTCCCAGAAGGTGCCCTAGATGAAGCCTGCCCGTAGGGCGCATACCGCTTAATACTCTTTTCTTCACAGCCATGAAATCCTTATTTCCTCCGCGCATCGAGCCTGCGCGCGACCTTCTCGATCGAATATATCTCTATGACATCGCCGGCTTTTATATCGTCGTGTCCGGAGAGGCCTATGCCACACTCTACGCCTTCGGCCACCTCGCGCACATCGTCTTTAAACCGCTTCAGCGACGCTATCTTGCCGGTATATACGACCTGCCTTTCCCTGAAGAGCTTGGCGATGCCATGGCGGACCATCTTACCCTTGACTACCTGGCTGCCGGCGATAGTTCCTACTTTAGTCACTCTGAAGGCCTGCTTCACAACCGCCCGCCCGACGAATATCTCTTTATCTATGGGCTCAAGCAATCCCTCCATGCCGGCCCTGACATCCTCTATAGCTTCGTAGATTATTCCGTAGCTCTTTATCTCTATGCCTTCCTTGGCCGCCAGTTCGATAGCGCCCTCGTCCGTCCTGACATTGAACGCGATTATGACCGCGTTGGATGCCACCGCAAGCATCACATCCGATTCGCTCACGTTGCCGACATCCACATGTATGATCGAGACCTTGACATCTTTGGTATTGAGCTCCATGAGAGACGCTTTTAACGCCTCGACAGAACCCTGCACATCGCCCTTCAGCAGTATCGCAAGTTCCTTCGCGGAACCTTCTTTCATCTTCGAATAAAAATCTTCGAGCGTGACGCGCTGGGACATCTTTAGCTTACGGCTGCGCGCCTCGTCCTGTTTCAATGTCGAAAGGACCTTCGCCTTCTTCTCGTCTTTTACCACAAAGAATTCGTCTCCCGACATAGGCACGCCGGATAACCCCAATATGGTGACAGGCTTCGACGGGGGCGCTTTCTCTATTCGTTTGCCGGTATGGTCCATCATGGCCTTGATGCGCCCGTAATACATCCCGGTAAGCACCATATCCCCCACATTCAGAGTCCCGTTCTTTACGAGTATCGTGGCTACCGGCCCCTGCCCGCTGGAAAGCTTTCCTTCTATGACGACGCCTCTTGCCCTCAACTGCGGATTCGCTTTCAATTCCAGAAGCTCGGCTTCGAGCAACAGCATCTCGAGAAGCTCGTCGACGCCCTGCCCGGTCTTGGCGGAGACAGGCAGCACTATCGTCTTGCCTCCCCAATCTTCGGGTGAAAGCCCGATCTGGGAGAGTTGGCCCTTGACTTTATCTATATTGGCGGACGGAAGGTCGCATTTATTCAGCGCAACCACTATCGTGACACCGGCCGCCCTGGCGTGATCGAGCGCTTCCTTAGTCTGCGGCATAACACCGTCGTCGGCAGCCACGACCAGCACGACTATGTCGGTGGCATTGGCGCCGCGCGCCCTCATCGCCGTGAAAGCCTCATGGCCCGGAGTATCAAGGAATGTAACCGACCCGTTCTTCACACGAACCTCATATGCCCCTATGTGCTGCGTAATGCCACCTTTCTCTTTATCGACAACTCTTGTCTTGCGTATAAAATCGAGAAGACTTGTCTTCCCGTGGTCGACGTGACCCATGAATGTCACTACCGGAGGACGGCCTGTCAGATGACGCACATCCTGCCTCGCTTCCATCTCTGTATGCTCTTTGGCGATCTGCTCCTCTATCTTAGCCGGTTTCCTGAACTCTATATTCCTGGCTTTAAGAAGCGATACGACGACCTCTTCGCCCAGGCTCTGGTTTATAGTGGCAAATATATTTTTCGCCATGAGATCGAGGATTATTTCATTCGGCTTAATGCCTATCCTGACGGCAAGATCCTTGAGCGGCACGGGAACTTCGAATTCCAGCACTCTGGCCGGCTCCGGCGGTTTCGGCGGTGACGGAGGAGTGGCGGCCGGCTTTTCCGTGACCGTTTCCTGCGGTTTCGGTTGGGCCTGGGGCGCGGGCGCGGCAGGAGCGGGCTTAGCGGCCGGCTCTGGCGGCTGCTGAACTGGAACCGCTTTGTGCCTCGGTTTTACGTCGGCGGGCCTTTGAGTGTCGGTAACAACGGGCCTTGGGGCGGGTTTCAGTTCCACGCTGGCGGCGGTTTTCGGCGCGGGCGCGGCTTTCTTAACCGGCGCTTTCGCTTTAACGGATACTTTCTTTTTCGGCGCTGCGGACGGTTTTTTAACGGGCTTGGCGGGCCTGGCTTTTGCGGCGGCGGGCTTCTTAGCCTTCGCTTTTGTCTTTGCCTTTACTTCTTTAGCCTCTTTATCCCCGCTCTTCTTCGCCATTATAACTCTTTCGCTGATTTTATTATCTTTTCCGCGGTCTTCTTGCCGATACCATCGAGATTTGTAAGATCCTCCGCGGTAAGGCACTTTATTTTCTGGACCGTATCATATCCGGCGGCAACCAAAACTTTCTCGACTTTGGCGCCCACTCCGGATAGGTCTGTGAGCCTGGTCTTTCCAATAAGAGGCGCCTCTTCCGTTTCGGTACCTGCGCCCTCTGCCTCTTTCGGCTCCCCGGCGGGTTTTTCGCCGAAGATCGCCTTTACCTTCTCTTCCTTGCCCCTTATGTCCATCTCCCATCCCACGAGTTTCGACGCCAGCCGTATATTCTGGCCGTGCTTTCCTATGCCGATGGAGAGCTGGTCATCCGGAACTATGACCTCTATCTTCTTATTCTCTTTATTGATCCTTATCTCACTGATCTCGGCGGGGCTTACGGCGGCCTTCACGTATTCCCTGAGGTCGTCGCTCCACCTGATGATATCTACCCTTTCACCCTGCAGTTCCCTCACAATATCCTTTACCCGCTGGCCCCGCATCCCGACGCATGCGCCTACGGCATCGACCTTCTCGTCCTTGGACCAGACGGCAAGTTTAGTCCTCTCACCCGGCTCCCTCGAGATCGCTTTTACCTCAACGATACCCTCGGCTATCTCCGGCACCTCTATCTCGAAAAGCTTCTTTACGAATGCGGCATCGGTCCTGGAGAGGATCACCTGCGGCCCATGCGAGGTCTTGTTGACCTCCAATATATAAGCGCGGACCCTGTCGCCCTGTTTATAGCGGTCCTTTGGCGACTGCTGGGACCTGGGCAGGAGGGCTTCGGTCTTGCCGAGATCGATTATTATGTCACCCTTCTCAAACCTGTGGACGGATCCATTGGTAATGGTGCCCACTCTCTTCTCGTAATCTTCGAAGACGATACCGCGCTCCGCCTCGCGTATCTTCTGGATTATCACCTGCTTCGCGGTCTGCGCGGCTATCCTGCCGAACTCGGCGCTCTTTATCTCCTTGCCCTCGCTCGTGATCTTCACGGCGCCTGTCTTGCGGTCTATGACAGCTGTCACCTCGGCCTCTTTATTGCCGATGATCTTCTTGGCCGCGCTCGCCAGCGCGGACTCTATCGCCTGGAAGAGGAACTCCTTATCGATCCCCTTTTCGCGCTCTATATTATCCAGTACGCTCAATAGCTCTTCATTATTCATCTTAGTTTATACCTCAAGTTAAAACTCTATTTTAAGCCTCGCCATAGCTATCTTGGCGCGCGGTATCTCTGTGCTTATACCGCCCGACTCCAACACTATCTTCTCCTTATCCATACCTATAAGCGTCCCGCTGTGAGATCTGCTGCCTTCGATTGGGCCGAAAGTCGTAACCACAAGCGCCTTACCCATCGAACGCTCAAAATCCCTGCCGGTCTTAACCGGCCTGTCGAGGCCAGGCGAAGATACCTCGATGATATAATGCTCGCTTATAACATCTTCCGCGTCAAGAAGTTCGCCTAAACGGTTATTTAACGCTTCGCACTCGTCAATGCGTATTCCCGATGGAGTATCCACCAGCAACCTAAGCGTCATCCCGCCAGCCTCTCGCCTATATGTCATCTCAATCAACTCGATGCCGTTATCCTTAAGATAAGGCTCTATCAGCTTCGCAACCCGGGCTATTACCTCTTCGTTTTCCATACCTATTCTACCGACTTATTTGGCGAAAAAAAAGTGGGTTTAACAGCTAAACCCACTTTCCCTCCTTAGAAAAGTATGGATATTTTATACTATATTAAGGGCAATATTGTCAAGAGAAATCTACCCCACCCTTTTCAGGTAGCCGCGGGGGTTAAAAGTGAGGAAGAATTTCTCTTTTTCCTTATCAATAATAAAGCTTTTGTCTTCACTCAAGAATTTCTTAATAGCTTCCATGGGGCCCGGCCCATGGCCAGGGGCTACGGGATGGCCGTTCACATTCGAGTCCTCGACAATCATATAACTTCCCATGCTGACGAATTTTTTATAAATATGGAGCTCCTTAAGGACATGGCCCATCGTATGGTCAGAATCGAGTATCACGAACACTTTATCATCGCGGCCGATCATGGACCCTATCTCCTTCACAACCTCATCCGACGTAGATGAGCCCGTGAGGTATGTAATCTTGCCGTGCCTGGGACGGCCCTCCTCACGCTTGATATCGACGGTCACGATCTTTCCGTGATTCAAAATGTCGCAGAGGTGCGCCATAAATAGCGCGGAACCGCCGCGGGCGGTGCCGGTTTCGATGATAAGGTCCGGACGCAGGCTGTAGATGGTCTCCTGGTAGATCCACATATCAAGAGGGCACTTCAGGATGGGAATGCCGAACCAGAAGGTGTTGTCCCAGGTCCGGGCGGGCACGCTATAATAGAGCTTATGCATCCCGTCAACAGTAAACTTCTCGATATTGCACCTGCGGGATACAGAGCCTCGTATCTTCTCCAGGCCGCCCTTTACCGCGGCCACCGCTTTATTCTTCGCCAAATTTCCTCCTTATCAATAGCCGAGGAACATTATATCACTATACACCGCCGAAGCAAAGTTACTATTTGGGCCTACTCTATCGCGAAACTTACAGTCACAACAGCCATTACCTTCTTATCATACGATGTCGTATCATTCATCCCCCAATCGGAGACATCCGTAGATGTGGCCGGCGTAATCTGAAAGACACCCATTCTGGCCGAACGCATAAGTCCGATCTTATTGCCAGCGGCTCCCGCCATGCTCTCAGCGCGCTTTTTTGCGTTTCCGGTAGCTTTCGCAAGCATTTCGATTTTAAGCTCGTCGAGTTTTGTATAAAAAAACTCCGGCGCCGAAGAAGTAAACTGAACACCCTGGTCTATCAGCTCCGTCGATTCCCGCGAAACATCGGATATCCTGCGGACATCTTTCGATCTGATCTCGACATACTGGCTTAAGAGATATCCCTGTATATCATTGGTATCATAACCCTTTTCGTTTTTCTTATAGACCGTCTCCGTCATTGCCTGGGATGTTATAATCTCCTCTTTAATCACTCCTCTGGATGCGAGATACGCCATCACCTTATCCAGGTCCTCTTTCAGAAGCTTATAAGCAGCCTTCAGGTCGGCCTCCCTCCGCGTAATGGTGCCCTGCCATACAATGTAATCACTCTGGATCTCCTTCGTAGCTGAACCGGTTACCGATATCTGTTCCCGCGTGAACTTCATTACTTTTAAAAATCCGCCCGATAAAATAACGCTCGATATTATAGTCGCCGCCGCTATACACACGCCAAGTACAATGATCTGGGAATTCCTTAAAATCCTTCCGCCTTCCATGGTTTTCTCCTTAACTTTTATGTTTCGCCTGAGATAATATCCCTCGCTCCGCTTGGAATCATTTTCCTGGGCTTATAACCCCTGAAAATGAAAACCCCCGCCAGCCACACCACAGCTTACGGAGGTTCTGTTTCATTTCCAATACAATCCAAGCCGCACATCAAAAACTCAATTCACTTCCTACCGCTTCATACTGCGAATATGTTATCGGCTGTGTAACGCGCCGTATTTATCGAGAGCACAAGTGTATCACAAAAATAGGCAATGTCAATAGCGCAGAGTCAGGCGGGCTTCTTTCTCATCCGCGCGGATCTGCGCGACCAGGGCGGATTTGTCCGGAAAGGCCTTCTCTTCCCTCAGTTTCTTCACAAACAGGGCCTCAAGGTCCCTGCCGTATATCTTCTTCTTGAAGCCGAATACGTGCACCTCAATGGCGGGTTCCCGGTCTCTCGGAGCGTAGAATGTCGGACGAAGGCCGATATTGAGGACGCCTTTGTAAATCCTGCCCTCATAACGTACGAAGACAGCGTAAACTCCGCCCGGCGGTATCACTTCGTGATGCGGATTAAGATTCGCGGTGGGATAACCCAGTTCCCTCGCCAGGCGCGCGCCCCCGACGACCGTCCCGAGCACCGAAACCCGCCTACCGAGCATCTTTGCGGCTTCGCGTAACCTGCCGGTAGTGATAAGCCGCCTGATACGGCTGGAGCTCACCGCGGCGCCGCGGGCCCTTACGGAACCCATTACATTGACCCTAAACCCATACGCTCTGCCAAGCGCTTCCAGCTGCTTTATGCCGGCCCGACCGCCTCTGCCGAAGTAGAAATTATTCCCCACACATATCTCCCCGGCGCCGAGCTTCCCGACAAGAATATCCCTTACGAATTCTTCCGGCGAAATTCGCGCCATAGCCTTCGTAAATTTCAGTATTACGAGCACATCCACTCCGAGCTCCTCTATGAGACGCGCCCTGTGCCCGATCGATAGAAGGCTCGGGATCGCGGCGCCGGGTTTCACTACTTTAAGCGGATGCGGGTCGAAAGTGACTACGACGCTCTTAAGGGCGCGCGCGGCGGCCTTGCGGACAACATTCCCTATTATCTTCCTGTGCCCTATATGGATGCCATCGAAGACGCCGATAGTGAGCACCGACGGCCCTATAGGCTTCTTTAAAGTCCTGATGCCTTTTATTATCTTCATATACCAAGGAGCCTTTCTGCCAGATGCGCACTGCCCATCTTCTTCAGGTCTTCGATCGATATCGCCTGCTTTATTGTAAACTTTCCGGAGCGTGTCCTTTCCAGCCTCGATAAATAACCGCCGCATCCGAGAGCTTCGCCTATATCGGCGCATAGCTGGCGGACATAGGTGCCTTTGGAACAGGTAAGCCTGAAATCTATCTCCGGTAAAGCGATCTTTGATACCAGTATTTTTTTTATGAATATCTTCTGCGGGAGCGCTTCGACAACTTTGCCTCTTCTGGCAAGCTTATACATCCTTACGCCGTTTATCTTCTTCGCCGAATACGCCGGAGGGGTCTGTTCAATCTCTCCTTCGAATTTACTGAAAGCGTCTATTATCCGTCCTTCAGGAATATCCGTAGAGGCATCCGCCTTCTCCAGCCTTCCCCAGGCATCGCCCGTTGTGGACCTGGCGCCGAGAGTGAGGGTGGCGTCGTACTCCTTCTCCTCCGAAGTCAGGCTGCCGGATAATTTGGTCGCCCTGCCCACGAGCAGTACGAGGACTCCTGTCGCCATGGGATCGAGAGTGCCCGCGTGCCCGACTTTTTTTGTGCCATACAGCCTGCGTACTACATCGACGACGTCATGGCTCGTCATACCCTGCGGCTTGTTTGCTACCAGTATGCCGTCCACAAGGCTAAACCTGATCTTCCTTCAGTTCTTCTTCCACCCTGGCGATCACCCTGGCTTCAACATCGCCGATAGAGCCCTCCAAGACGCATCCCGAAGCCTTTATATGGCCGCCGCCGCCGAAAAACGAGGCTATCTTATTGACATCCGCCCCGGCCTTCGAACGGAAACTGACATTGATCTTGCCCGCGGACTGCGGGTCCTCCTTGAACAGGATAGCCACCTTAATGCCGTCTATAGAGCGGGCGTAATTTATAAACCCTTCCGATTTCGCGACATCCGCGCCCGTATCCGCAAGCATCTTCCCGGTGATCTCCAGATAGGCGATTTCACCTGTACTGTTGACCTTCAGGGTCGACAGCACAAGCCCGAGCAGTTTGATATCGGTAAGAGTCCTGCGTTCATACACGCTTTCGGACACCGTGCCGGGTTCGAGGCCGTAACCCAGGAGGTCGCTTGCTATCTCGTGCGTAACAGCCGATGTATTATCATAATTGAATGAACCTGTGTCGGTGAGTATCGCGATGTACAGCAGGAGAGCGACCTCTTTCGTAAGCGCAATGTCCATCTCCTTGAATAATTTATACACCATTTCGCCGGTAGAGCTGGCATTGGCATCCACCCAGTTCACGGTACCGAAGCGTTCGCTCGATATATGGTGGTCGATATTTATGATATCCCTGCCTTTCCCTATCATCCTGGCGACTCCTCCTATCCGTTTCAGTGTCGGGCAGTCGAGTATAAGGGCGGCATCAAAGTCCACGCGCCGCTTAAGGTCGGTCGAAACCGCCTCTATTCCGGGCAGGAACCTGTAGTGGTCCGGCGGCTGGTCGTTATTTACAATGACGGCCTCTTTACCGAGAGAGGCCAGGAGTTCCTTAACCGCAAGCTGGCTACACAGAGAATCGCCTTCGGGATTTACATGGGCGCTGATGAGGAATCTCTTATGCTTCTTTATCGCCGCCGCCACTTCCTGTATCATCTCTTCTCTCCTTCTTTATCTGCTCGAAAAGGTTATAGATATGCTGCGTCCTCTCGAGCGTTTCGTCGAACTTGAATTCTATTTCCGGCATGTACCTTAACTTTATCCTGTCTCCGAGGAGGCCCTTGATATATCCTTTGGCGCTGTTCAATCCCTTCAATGCCAGGGCCCGGGCCTTCTCTCCGCCGAGGACGCTGAAGTATATGCGCGCAAATCTCAGGTCCGCGGTGAGCTCTACGCCCGTTATCGTCAGGAAGCCGAGCCTGGGGTCCCTGAGTTCGCCCTGCAGTATTTTCGATACCTCCTGGCGAATTGCCTCCTGCACCCTGCCGACCCTCTGCGAACTCATATACTATCTCTCCTTGTCATTACGACCCCGTCCGCGGTTGACAGAAAGCGGGGGGATCAATCTCGTCTTTAGATTGCTTCGGGCCTTCGGCCCTCGCAATGACGATAATCTCTCCCTGCGCGCCAGCGCGCGGGCGTATTCCATCTCTTCCTTCTTCGTCCTGAGCTTGCCGTCTATCTTATTATACAGGATATCTTTCAGTATCACGGCATAATACGGGCCGGGCTTAAGCCCCATACTCTTTAAATCGTCACCGTGCACATGCACCCTGGCACCGTTATAAGCCTCGAGAAACTCCTTGGTCCGCGACCTCACCCGGGCCGCGCATCGCGGCGAATCCATGAGGGCCGTCCGGGCTATTATGAGCAGTGTGACCTCAAACGGCAAAGGCTCGAGCATCCTGTAGATCCTGCTGGGTTTTGGGGCCTTCTCGGCGCTCAATGCCTTTGTGACGGCAATGGCATGCTTCTTGTATGAGAGGAGCCTGATCCTGTCGGACCCCCTGAAGACGAACCTATTAGATATAGCCGAAACCTGGGCATAAGTCAAGCTATCAAATAATGCCATGAGATACATAAGCCACCTTTCGACAGCACGTTTTCTGTGCGGCCAGCGGTTATACCATGCGCATGTCTCGTCTATAGCGCCGCATAATCTGACAAGATCGCTGTCGAATCTTATGGCCGGATGGATGAACCTCAGCTCTTCAAGCTCAGCCATGCGCCTTAAGGCCCTCAGCGGCTCCTTCTCCTGCAGTATAAGCACCAGTTCGTCGCGTATCCTCTGCGGTTCGACCCTGTCGAACATCGATTTGTCTATGGCATTTCTGATAAGCTCTCCGGTGTGATGGTCGATAACAAATCCGAAACGCGACTCGAACCGCACCGCGCGGAATATCCTCGTCGGATCATCTATAAATGAATCATCGTGCAGGACCTTGATGCGGCCGTGGGCAAGATCGCGCCTGCCGTTGAAGAAGTCTATCAGCCGGCCGAAGCTTGAAGCATTGATACTTATAGCCATGGCGTTTATCGTAAAATCCCGCCTGACAAGGTCGTCCTTCAGCGAACTGAATTCGACGGTCGGCAGGGCGGCCGGAGAGATATACTTTTCTTTTCGCGCTGTAGCGATGTCTATTTTTAGCTTATTCTTCATCACGACAGAGCATGTTCCGAACTTCTTATGCACCACTATCGCCGCTTTAAGGTCCGCGGCCAGGAGGTGCCCGAGCTTTATGGCGTCCCCTTCCGTTACTATATCCAGATCGAGGTTCTTCACTCCGAGCACAAGATCCCTGGCCAGTCCGCCTACGACAAATGCCGTGTAACCCATGGAATTGGCGATATGGCCTATCTTTCTCATGAGGGCTATAATATCCCCGGGCAGAACCGACTTCATCTTCTTGGCAAGATTCAGCATAACGTCTTTTCTGACTTTCCGCGGCTTCAGGAAAAGGCTGTCATGGACGCTCCTCAACACATCCGTCCTGCTTATAACTCCGGCTATCTTCCCGTCTTCGACCACAGGTATGACACCTGCGTCCTTCTTCGATATTATCTTATGGATGGCATAGAGCGGGGTCTTCGGGCTTACTGTGATCACATCCCGCGACATGTAGCCCTTTATCCTGGAGTGGCCGTAACCCCGCTTGAGAGCCTTGTTCAATCCGACAAGCGTTATTATTCCCGTCAATCTTCCCCTATCGATCACTGCCATTCCGCCAAGTTTTTCCGCGAGCAATACCTTCTTTACCTTCTTTACCGTATCGTCGGCCGAAACGGATCTGAAATCGCGTGTCATTATATCCGCCGCGTATATAGTGGATTTTATCGTCTCTTTCAATATTCCGATTAGGCGTTTCTTGACTGTGACGGCATCGCCTTCTTCGACCTTAGCGGAGGCCGCTCCAGGATGCCCGCCGCCTCCGAAACGCGAGAGCACCCTGTTTACATCTATGGATGCCATTGAAGAACGCGCGATTATATCGATCTTACCGCCGGGTTTTTTAATCAGCATAAAGAGGACGGGTATATTCTCTATCTCCATCAGCTTATGAAGAAGGATGCCGAGCTCGCCCGTGTAGGCGGTACTATCGAGCTCAATAAACGAGACGCTTACGCCTTTGATGGCGATATGCTTTGTAGAGGCAATTAACCGTGTAAGAAGTGAAAGCTCCCCCTCGCTCAATTCTCTGTTCAGGTAACTCGAAACTACCGCAAGGCTGGCTCCCCGCGATAGGAGGAAGCTAACCATGTCGACATCGAGTTTTGTCGTTGAGCGGTAAGTAAGCGACCCTGTCTCTTCGTATATACCCTGAAGCATAACCGTGGCCTCTACATGCGAGAGACTGGCTTTCTTCTTGCGGATTATATCGGCAAGTATTGTTACTGTGGCGCCGACTTCCTCATATATGTCCTGGTCGGCAATGATATCCCCTTTCATCCTTGGATGGTGGTCATATACATGTATCTCTACGCCCTTATCCACCAGCTCCGAAGCTATCCCTATCCTGGACTTCTGCCTCGTATCGACCAGTATGAGCCTCGTAATATCGTCCAGCCGGCATTCTTTCTCAGTCTCGACAGCCACTTCCTCCCTGGCCAGCGAGAGAAACTCCCTTACAGCATCCTCCTGCGAACCGGGCAGGAGCAGCCGTGAATTAGGATACAGTTTCTTTGCCGCTACAAGAGATCCGAGCGCGTCAAAGTCGGCGTTGATATGCGTAGTTATGAGATCCATCTGAAGAGGCCCGCTTTACGCATTATTCCGCGTCGTCAAAATCGACATGGGAGTGCTTGTCGTCTATAGGTTTGTTGTACGATGCCAGGTCCTCATCCGTGCGGAAGGGCTTCTCATCCGCGCTGTGGCATGAGCATCTGCCTTCTTTACTGTCTTTCTTATGTTTCAGGTTCGCATAAATGAAGAAACCCAAAAGAACTATAGCCACGATTCCCGCCAAGTAC
>JAFGRN010000057.1 GCA_016935115.1 Candidatus Omnitrophota bacterium
AGGAAGTAATAGCTCAACCAGCTGGTTCGGGCCGACTCTCATAACAGCGGTCCTGGCATCGATAAGTTTCTCCTTATACATATCTACCGCCATCTGTACCGCGGAAACACCGTTTCTCTTTCCGACACGGCACTGGAGCATAAAGAGTTTGCCTTTTTCGATCGTGAATTCGATATCCTGCATATCTTTATAATGCTTCTCCAGTTTCTTCCGTATCGTATCGAGCTCTTTGTAGATAGGCGGCATCAATTTCTCGAGGCTCGTGTAATGCTTGCTCTGCTCGTTCATGGAATACTGATTGATAGGAGCGGGAGTGCGGATACCGGCCACGACATCCTCGCCTTGCGCGTTCACAAGATACTCGCCGTAGAATTTGGCTTCGCCATTTCCGGGATTGCGGCTGAAGGCCACGCCCGTAGCGCTGTCATCGCCCATATTGCCGAAAACCATCGCCTGCACATTGACGGCCGTGCCCCATTCGTCCGGTATCTTCTCGATCCTGCGGTATTCTATGGCGCGTTTCCCATTCCAACTCGAGAAGACCGCTCCTATACCGCCCCAGAGCTGTTCGTTCGCGTCGTCCGGGAACGATCTGCCAAGGACATCCTTAACAGTCTTCTTAAAGTCGGCCACGAGCGCCTTCAAGTCGCCTGTAGTCAGCTCTGTATCCGTTTTATACCCTTTAGAATGCTTTATCTTTTCCAATTTTTCATCAAGAGTCTTCCTGATGCCCTTGCCGCCCTTCGGCTCTATGCCGGCGGCCTTTTCCATGACAACGTCCGAATACATCATGATAAGCCTGCGGTAAGCATCGTAAACAAAACGCTCATTTTTAGTATGCTTTATCAGGCCTGGGATTGTCTTTTCGGTCAATCCGACATTCAGGACGGTCTCCATCATGCCGGGCATGGACTTGCGCGCGCCCGAGCGTACCGATACGAGAAGGGGGTTGGTCGGGTCGCCGAACTTCTTGCCCATAACTTTCTCGACCTGCGCCATGGCCCGCTCGACCTGAGCATCAAGCCCTTTAGGATAATTCCTGTCATTCTTCAAAAATTCAATACAGACATCCGTAGTAACGGTAAAACCCGGAGGAACCGGGAGCCTTAAACTGGGATGGCCCGCCATTTCAGCGAGATTGGCGCCCTTGCCGCCCAGGAGATTCTTCATCGATTCATTGCCGTCAGCCCTGCCTCCACCGAAGAAATATACGTACTTTTTTGACTTGCTGCCCATCGCAACTGCCGCTCCTTTCGCGCACTTAGAACCCTTTGCAACCCCGGGCCGCGCCGACACGGCGCTTCCCGACGAACCACTGCCTGCCGCTTTCATCTCTCCAGCCTTTCTTTTAAATAATCTCTCACCTTGGAGACTTCGACCCTATCCTGCTTCATAGTATCACGGTCACGGACGGTGACCTTCCTATCGGTGAGACTATCCACATCCACGGTTATACAGTAAGGCGTCCCTACCTCATCCTGTCTCCTATAAAGCCTTCCTATCGATGCCGTATCATCGTACCTGACCTTAGAGTCCTTCTTAAGATCGTCGGTGATCTTATGGGCCAGCTCGACTATATCCGGCCTGTTCCTCAGAAGCGGCAGCACCGCCGCTTTAAGGGGCGCAAGGCTCTTATGGAGCCCCAGCACGACGCGCTTTTCGTCCTTCACCTTCTCTTCCCTGTACGCATCGAATAGAAACGCAAGTATCGAACGGTCGATTCCGCCCGAGGGTTCGATCACGTAAGGAATATACCTTTCATTCGTCACATCATCAAAATACTCGATATCTTTACCGCTCAGCCTTCCGTGTTGTTTCAGGTCAAAGTCTGTCCTGTTGGCGATGCCTTCCAGCTCGGACCAGCCGAACGGGAAATTGTACTCGATATCGGTGCACGCCTTGGCATAATGGGCGAGCTCCTCCTTTCGGTGCTGGCGCATTCTGAGATTCTCTTTTCGCATACCGAACTTAACATACCATTCGAAACGCTCCGCCACCCACTTCGAATACCACTCTTCGTCCGTGCCCGGCTTGACGAAGAACTCTATCTCCATCTGTTCAAATTCGCGCGAACGGAATGTAAAACTTTTGGTGGTAACTTCATTGCGGAAAGATTTGCCCGTCTGGGCGATACCGAACGGCACTTTCCGTCTCATCGAATCGACGACATTCTTGAAGTTGACGAAAATACCCTGGGCTGTTTCGGGCCTTAAATACGTAAGGCTGGTTGCGTCCTCGATCGGGCCCAGGTGGGTCTTCAGCATCATATTGAACTGGCGCGGCTGGGTAAGCTCTCCGCCGCATTCGGGGCATTTCTTGCCGGTAATGTGCTCTATCTTGAATCGTTTTTTACAGCCTTTGCAATCGACCAGCGTATCTTCGAAATTGGATACATGTCCCGACGCCATCCAGGTCTCGGGCCTCATTAATATGGCGCAGTCCAGGCCCTCTATATCATCGCGCTCATAGACGATAGAGCGCCACCAGGCTTCTTTCAGGTTGCGCTTCAGCTCGGCGCCGAGAGGGCCATAATCCCATGTCGCCGCAAGGCCGCCGTATATCTCGCTGGACTGAAAGATAAAGCCGCGCCTCTTGCATAAAGAGACCATCTTATCCATCAGATCGGATTGGTTTTCCTGCTGTCGGGTTTCTTGCATAAAGTTTCGTTATCTTAACATACCATTTTTACAAAATCAAGCGAAAAGCTCCTTCATAAACTGCACCGTCTTCAGGCGGCGCTCGATATGGTAATCGAGATAACGCCTTAACAGCGTTTCAAGCTCCCTTCCTACCTCGGACGAAACCTTGACCATGGCAGCGCGTTCAAATGTCGAAGATCTTACATGCTCCATGAATTTTACCGTGCCAGGCAATATGGATACCGCCATCCTGTCGGTGTCAAGGCATGCCCTGCACAGAAGTCCGCCATGGTGCAGGCTGAACCTAAAATTACTTTCGGCCGGGATACCGCAGTTCACGCATCTATCCAGTCCCGGCATCAGCCCGGCCAGGGCCAGCAATTTTATCTCGAATATCCGGGCCACACGCCTGGGGCTCGAATCACCCGAAAGAAGCTTCAGGCTGTTATGCAAAAGCCTGAAGATATCGCTGTTCTTATCGCCGGGGCTCGTTATGGAATCCAGCAGCTCCACCACATATCCCGCATAGGACAGTTTCTCAAGCGACTCCCTGATAGGAGCAAAATAGTCCGAAAGATCACATTGGGATATCGTAAATATATCACCGCTTTTACGCTCATAGAAGATTATGTCGTCAAGAGCGAAGACCTCGAACGCGCCTCCGGCGAAACCTGCCCTGGGGCCTCGCACTCCGCGGACTATCCCTTTGATCTTACCGAAGTCCCGCGTATAGAATGTGAGGACTATGCTGGTCTCCCTTAAATCCTGGCGGCGGAGAATTATACCTTCGGTCTTTTGTATCGGCATATTGCTTACCGGAATATCTGGAATATCAATGTCGTAACAAGGACTCCGAGAATGGCGCCCGCTACAACCTCCCACACTGTGTGGACAGCGTCTTTTACCCTGTGGCGGGCGATAAGAAAAGCCATTACAAAGGAGAGTATTATCACTATGGATTTCGTGGTCATAAAAGCGATTACGGTCCATATGGCGAAAGCTACCGCCGCATGGCCGGACGGCATACCGCCGCGCAGAGGGGTTCCCTTATGGAATATGAGCTTGCCTATGATACTAAGCCCGAAGACGAGTATTATCGCTATGAAGGTAATATGCCACGGGGACTGCCTGATATTTACCATTTCGGGCCCTATATCGAACGGTATCCTCCTGGAAAAAAGAGCGTAGCCGACTATTATGGCATTGATAGAAGCAAGGAGCACCGCGCCGGCAGAAACATCCTTTATGACACGGGCTATCGGATGCAGCTCCGGCCTTATCATATCGATGGTAAGTTCCACAGCGGTATTGATCATCTCGACCACAAGCACCAGAGTTATGGTTATCGTAAGTATTAGTATCTCGATGTAAGAAAAGCAGAGGTATATGCCGAGAAGTATGAAGAACATGGCCGCGAGAAAGTGCGTTCTCATATTACGCTCGGTGCGAAGGACGTATATGAACCCTTCTACCGCGGCATTAAAACTCTGGATAAATTTTTGCAGCTGCATATTTTCCTCAATATCTCTTCCTGCTTATTAGACATACGCGCCCTCTTGCCGGGCGTTCTGTCGTCGTAACCGAAAAGATGCAGGATGCCATGGATGACATACAGTACTACTTCTTCGGGAAAGCCTGTGCCAAAGGCTTCTGCATTCCTGCGGGCAGTATCCGCGGATATCGCTATCACGCCCAAAAAATCTTTCCTGCCGAATTCGCCCCTGTCGATCCTGAAACTCAGAACATCCGTAGGACGGTCCCTGTGCTTGTACCGCCTGTTCAGCTTCCTTATCCCATTATCGTCGAGAAATATTATCTCGAGCTCCGCGGCGCCTTCCCTCTTTATCAAACTCATCACCCTGCGGGCGATATTGCCTATGGCGCGCTCATCGATCCTGTAGCTATGGTGAAGATTAGCAATATGTATCCTACGGCGCATTTTTCCTTACTCGTTTAATTTCTTACTTCTTTATCCTGATACTGAGCTCGTTAAGCTGTTTCTCATCCACGGGCGACGGCGCGCTGGTCATCGGGCAGAAAGCTTTCTGTGTCTTCGGGAACGCGATCACATCCCTTATGGAGTCGCAGCCGAGAAAGAATGTCATAAGGCGGTCCAGGCCGAAAGCGATGCCGCCATGGGGAGGCGCGCCGAACGCGAAAGCATCCAGCAGGAATCCGAACCTCATCCTCGCCTCTTCGGCGCTTATCCCTATGGTCCTGAATATGAGCTCCTGCATATCCCTGTCATGTATCCTGATGCTGCCGGAACCTATTTCCGCGCCGTTTATGACCAGGTCATACGAGCGGGATCTCACCCTGTCAAGCTCCCGGCCTTCCCTCAGCATCTCCAGGTCGTCGGGATGTACAGACGTAAACGGATGGTGCTCCGAGACCCACCGCTTCTCTTCCTCGTCATACTGGAAGAGCGGAAAGTCCGTTACCCACAGAAATTCGAACCTCTTCTGGTCGATCAGGCCCAGCTTATTGCCGAGAAGTTTGCGCAGGGCCGCCATCGAGTCATAAGCGATTTTTTTACTATCGGCCACGATGAATATCATATCGCCGTCCGAAGCATTGAGCGCGGCCTTCACCGCATCCAGCTCTTCGGCCGAGAAGAATTTGTCGATCTGCGAAATGAGCTTGCCCGCTTCGCATTTGAAATTGGCGAGCCCTTTTGCGCCGTATGTCTTCACAAATTCTATCAATTCATCAATCTGTCCGCGCGAATATGAGGCGCAACCTTTGGCGTTTACCGCTATCACCTTGCCGCGTTTTGCCACAGCATCCTTGAATATCTTGAACCGGCTGTCTTTGACAATATCCGTTATCTCGGCCAGTTCCAGCCCAAATCTTATATCCGGCTTATCGCAACCGTATCTCGCCATCGACTCGGCGTATTTTAGCCTCGGGAAAGGAGTCTTTAACTCATACCCGAGAGCGTCCTTGAATAATTTCTTCATGAGCCCTTCGGACATCTCATAGATATCCTCTTCCGACACGAAGGACATCTCTATATCAAACTGCGTGAATTCCGGCTGCCTGTCAGCCCTGAGGTCCTCGTCGCGAAAACACTTTGCTATCTGAAAATACCTGTCGAAGGATGATACCATGAGTATCTGCTTAAAGAGCTGCGGAGACTGCGGCAGCGCATAGAACATCCCCGGATTGACCCTGGACGGCACAAGATAATCCCTGGCGCCTTCAGGTGTGGATTTCGTCAATACGGGCGTCTCCACCTCGACGAAATTCCTCGCGTCGAAATAGTCGCGCGCCGACTTGCAGACTTTATGCCTCAGCCTCATGCTTCTCTGCATCGCGGGGCGCCTTAAGTCGAGGTATCTGTACTTAAGCCGGCTCTCCTCGGTGACGAGCGCGTCATCCGCTATCTCGAACGGCGGCGTCGCGGCCTTATTCAGCACTTCAAGTGTCGCGGCATGGAGCTCGATCTGGCCTGTCGGCAGCTTCGCATTCTCCGTTCCCGAAGGCCTGCGCTCGACCCTGCCGCCCACTCTTATGACAAATTCAGACCTCAGCTCTTCCGCCTTTTTATGAAGATTCGCGTCGGATTTAGGATTGAAAACCACCTGTGTAATACCATAGCCGTCGCGGATGTCTATGAATATAAGGCTGCCATGGTCTCTCCTTCCGCCTACCCATCCGCATAACACGGCATCTTTGCCTATATTCCTGTCGTTCAACTCCCCGCAGGTGTGCGTCCTCAGCATAACCTCTTCCTCACTTCCTCCGCTATCGCGTCTATAGACACCTCAGCCTGAGGGACTTTTCCGCTCATATCCTTTACTATGGCTTTACCCTGTTTCAATTCATCCTCTCCCATTATGATCACTATATCGGCACCGCTCTTATCCGCACTGCGCATCTGGGACTTAAGCGACGTTTCGCCGACATCGGTAAGAACGGCCAGGCCCTCCATATCGACCTTATCCCTGATATTCCGGGCCATCTTCATGCCCTCGAGTTTTGCCTCGTCCCCCAATGTCGCTATAAAGACCTTCTTCCCGGCCCCCGGAGCAATATCCTGCGACAGCAGTGAAATTATTATCCTCTCCATGCCCAGCGCATAGCCGACTGCGCCGATATCCGCGCCGCCCATCTCTTTCACCAGATTATCATACCTGCCGCCGGCGCCTATCGCGTCCTGGGCGCCTATGGAAGCATGCGTAATCTCGAAGACCGTGCCGGTATAATAATCGAGGCCCCTCACGAGATTTTTCGTCTCTTCAAATCCTATCCCGAGGGATCGCAGGTTAAGCTTTACTTTTTCGTAATGCTCCCCGCACGCGCCGCACAGATTATCGGCCACCCCCGGAGCTCCGGTTAAAATACTCCCGCAGCCTTCATTCTTGCAATCGAGCACCCTGAGGACATTCTTATCTATCCTGGACCTGCAATCATCACAGAGCCCGGCAGCTTTATCCTTAAGGTAATCTTTCAGTTTGTCCGCAAATTCCGCCTTGTCGGCCCTGCATCCCAATGAGTTCAGTTTTATCCTGAAATCCTTTAATCCGAAAAGCGCCAGCATCGCGTGCACCTGCATTATCGATTCAATATCGGCAAACGGCGAATTTGTCCCTATTATCTCCGCCCCTATCTGGTGAAACTGGCGCAAACGGCCCTTCTGCGGACGCTCCGCCCTGAACATCGGGCCTATGTAATACAGCTTCGATATGGGCGCGACATTAAGCAGCGCATGCTCTATATAGGCCCTGACTATCGGCGCCGTCCCCTCGGGCCTCATTGTAAGCGAGCGTTCCTTCCGGTCCAGGAATGTAAACATCTCCTTCGAGACTATATCCGTCGCCTGGCCTATGCCGCGCGTAAAGACCGCCGTATCCTCGAGGATCGGCGTACGTATCTCAGAATATCCCGAAGCCTCGAATATCTCCCGCGCGCCGGATTCCAGCTTATGCCAGATCCACGCGTCCTGCGGAAGCATGTCGTCCATCCCTCTTACAGACCTGAATTCCACTTATCTCACCTTCTTCTTCATGACCATGCCGACTTTGAAAGAGACCACTTTCCGCTCGGGTATAGGCACCGTTGTCCCGGTCTTCGGGTTGCGGCCGATCCTGGAACGCCTCGATTTGACCTTGAAGACGCCGAAGTTCCTTAGCTCTACGGTTTCACCGTCCGAAAGCGCGGCGACTATACGGTCAAGCGTGCCCTGCACCACTTTTTTGACATCGACCTGCTTTATGCCGGTCTCCTCCGCTATCTTCATTACAATATCCTTTTTAGTCATCCGGGAAATCCTCCTTTGTTCGACGCGAGATCCCTGCGGCCAAATAATTTCCCGAAGAACATTACTGCGGGATTGATCCCCTCCAGATGTTTCTTCCTGCTCTTCAGGTTCTCCATAATACTGTTCAAAAAAATATAAGAATCTTTCCAGTCTTCATTCAATTTTTTCAGGCTCTTCTCGGACATCATGCGCATGCTGTTTATCGCCAGGACATCGTCCGCCGGATCGGTCAACCTCGAGTGCGGCACGTAATTGATCCCGAGAGTTTTCTTCAGTTCCAGATATCTGCCCTTTATCTTATCCCTCGCCTCAAGGAATTTAGCCTCGTCTTCCCCGGATATATTCTCCCTGGAGATGGCTTCATCATACATTGAGTGAAATTTTGTCCATAATTCCAGGAATTCCTTCAATGACCTTATATCCTGCTCGGTCTTTCTGTCTATCATAACACATTCCCTTTCGACTATGCGCAGAAATTAACCACATCGGCGCCGAATATCTTCTCGATGTCCCGGACCAGGCCTTCGTGGGGCTCGATCAGAAAATTGTTTCCCATAGTAACTATCGACTTCTTGCCGTCAGGCTTGACAAATTTAAGGTAAGCGGGCACTCCTCCCGGATAACGGGAGAGCACCTTTTTAAGCTTCTCCAGCGCCGTCATTTCCAATCCGGCGGTCAGGAGTTCTATCATCACTGCCTTCGTGTACTTGGCCCTTACGGTCTCGAGGGCCGACACTTCATTGGCGACTATCTTGGGCTCGTCCTCCCTAAGGCTGAGCCGCCCCTTAATGAATACGATAGCATCGGCTTTTATCAGCGCCGCCGCCTTGGCAAAAGTCACGGGAAATACAAGCGTCTCCACCGTGCCGTCAAGGTCCTCGAGCGTAACGATAGCCATCTTCTCGCCCGTACGCTTCGTAACCGTGAATTTAGCCTTCGATATTATCCCCCCCAGCAGGACCTCTTCACCGTCGCCCCGGTTCCTCAGGTCAGCGCTGGAACAGGTCGAATAAGTGCGGATCAGTTTTTCGAACCGCGCCAGAGGATGTTTTGTAATATAAAATCCCAGCAGTTCCTTTTCATATGTAAGAAGCTGGCTCTCAGGCCATTCCGGGATATTCGGGACATCTTGGAACGACTTCTTGAAATTATCCTCGTCCTCGAAACTGTCGAAGAATGACAACTGGCCGCTCATCCTGTCTTTTTGTATGCCTCCGGCAATATCCAGGGCCTTGTCTATCATCGCCGATAACTGCGAACGGAAAAGGCCCAATGAATCCATGGCCCCGCACCTTATGAGGCTTTCTATTACCTTCCTGTTGACCAGGCGGGAATCCACCTTCTCCGTAAAATCGTATATCGACTTGAACTTGCCGTATTTCTGCCTGGTGGATATGATAGATTCGATGGCGCCCTCTCCGACATTCTTGACCGCGGCGAGCCCGAACCGGATCGAATCTCCAGTCACGGTAAAATTGGCATAGCTCTCATTGATATCGGGCGGCAGTATCTTTATGCCCATCTTCTGGGTTTCGCCTATATACTGCGCGATCTTGTCGAGATTGTCCTTTTCACTGGTAAGAAGCGCCGTCATAAATTCTACCGGGAAGTTCGCTTTAAGGTATGCGGTCCGGTAACTTATGAGCGCGTAAGCGGTCGAATGCGATTTGTTGAATCCGTATCCGGCAAAGTATTCTATCTGGTCAAATATCTTATCGGCGCTCCTCTTGTCTATGCCGTTTTTAAGGCATCCCGTTACAAATAAATTCCTCATCTCCGCCATGATCTCGGGGGTCTTCTTCGACATGGACCGGCGCAGGTTATCGGCCTGGGCAAGGCTGAACCCTGCCAGATTGCTGGCTATCCTCATCGCCTGTTCCTGGTAAAGGATGACCCCGTAAGTCTCCTTCAATATAGGCTCGAGAAGCTTATGATCGTACCGGATCTTGACCTCTCCGTGCTTCCTCTTCATAAAATCATCGAGCATTCCCGATCCTATCGGGCCGGGCCTGAAGAGGGCCAGGAGCGCTATTATGTCCTCGAATTTTTCAGGGTTCAATTTTTTGAGAAGGTCCCTCATGCCTGAACTTTCCAGCTGGAAGACACCGGTCGATAAAGCACTCGCGAGAAGCTTGAATGTCTTTTTATCTTCTATGGAAATATTATCCAGGTCGAGATCTATGCCCTTTGTGCGATGGATTATCTTCACCGCCTCGCTGATTACGGTAAGCGTGCGAAGGCCCAGCATGTCCATCTTAAGGAGGCCTATCTTCTCCAGAGAGCTCATCGGATACGCGGTAGTGATCTGGCCTTCCTGGATCTTATAGAGCGGGACATAATTTACCAGAGGCTGTTCGCCTATCACCACGCCTGCGGCATGTGTCGAAGCGTGGCGCGTGAGCCCCTCAAGCGCCATAGACACATCGAGGAGCTCCGTTATCTTCGGGTCATTCTTGTAGAGGGATTTCAATTCCGGTTCCTGTTCGAGCGCCTGCGTGATAGTGATGCCGAGATCGTTCGGGACAAGCTTGGCTATCTTATCTACATCCGCGTATGGCATGCCGAGCGCCCTGCCGGTATCTCTTATGGCGGCCTTGGCCATCATCGTTCCGAAAGTGATTATCTGGGCGACATTATCCTTCGAATATTTCTTAACTACATAATCGATGACTTCACTGCGGCGTTCGAAGCAGAAGTCTATATCTATATCCGGCAGGCTTATCCTCTCGGGATTCAGGAACCTCTCGAAGAGAAGGTCGTATCTCAGCGGGTCTATGTTCGTTATCCCGAGAGCATAACTGACCACGCTTCCGGCGGCGCTTCCGCGGCCGGGACCAACCGGTATCCCGTTCTGCCTGGCATAATTGACAAAGTCCCATGCTATAAGGAAATAACTCGGATAACCGAATTTCTCGATTACCTTAAGCTCATGCTCGACCCTCGCCGCGACTACCCGATCCCCTTCGGGATACCTCTTTTTAAGCCCTTCATTGACAAGCTCGCGCAGGTACCCCTCTCTCGTCTTCCCCTCCGGCACTTTATAGCGCGGAAGATGGTGTTTCTTGAAATCAAGCTCGAGGTTGCACATCTCGGCTATTGCCATCGTATTCTTAATGGCGTCCGGCGCGATACTGCCGAATGCGCGGCTCATCTCATCCTTTGATTTAAAATAGAACTCCTCTGTCTGGAGCCTCATCCTGTTGGGGTCATCCATAGTCGTCTGGGTCTGTATGCACAGCAGGACTTCGTGCGCCCTGGCATGGTCCTTTTCCAGGTAGTGGACGTCATTGGTAGCCAGGAGCCCCACCCCCATGTCCCTGGCCATCTTTATGATCTCTACGTTGACCTTTTCCTGTTCAGGTATCAGGTTATCCTGTATCTCCAGATAAAAACTGTCTTTGCCGAACATATTCCTGTATTCATCAGCGACTCTCCGCGCCTGGTCCGCGCGGCCGGTATTGATAAGGTGCGGTATCTCTCCTTTTAGGCACGCGGATGAGCAGATAAGCCCTTCGGAATGCGCGGCGAGTATCTCCTTATCGATCCTTGGACGGTAATAGAACCCTTCGAGAAAACCGAGAGAGACGAGCTTCATGAGGTTCTTGTAGCCCTTCTCGTCTTTAGCCAGCAATATCAGATGGTACGAAGCGTCGCTTATGCCACGGCTCGACTTCTCGAACCGGGAGTCGGGGGCGATATAGACCTCGCACCCGATGATCGGCTTGATGCCGTTCTTCATCGCGAGATCATAGAACTCGATAGCGCCGAACATGTTGCCGTGGTCCGTTATGGCGCACGCGGGCATGCGATACTCTTTTAATTTGGATATGAGCTTCTCCAGATGGCAGGCTCCATCAAGGAGGCTGTACTGCGTATGAAGATGAAGATGCACAAAATCGGAGTGATTCATCGTGAGTAGGGATTCTGTATTGTTACAACGGGATTATTTGCCCATTCCCACCCGTTGAGCGACCTGGAAGACTTTACCTTCCGTCTGTATGGACGGCGCTATTATAATTTCTGTCTTCTGCATCTCTTTGATATTCCTTGCGCCGACATTGCCCATTGATGTCTGGAGGGCTCCCATGAGATTCTGGGACCCGTCGTCAACCCTGGCCGGGCCGTAGAGGATCTCCTCGAGTGTTCCCATGACACCTACTCTTACCCTGGTGCCCCTGGGAAGGTTCGCGTGAGGCGTAGCCATTCCCCAGTGGAATCCCCTGCCCGGCGCTTCTTTGGAGCGCGCGAAGGCGCTGCCGACCATGACCGCGTCCGCGCCGCAGGCGAATGCCTTGCATATATCCCCGCCTGTCGACATTCCGCCATCGGTAATTATCGGCACGTACCTCTTCTTCTTTTTATAATAAGCGTCTCTCGCCGCCGCGCAATCGATAGTGGCCGTAACCTGCGGGACTCCTATGCCAAGCACGCCTCTTGTAGTGCACGCCGCTCCGGGGCCGATACCGACCAGAAGGCCGCTGCACCCGGTATCCATAAGCTCCAGCGCGACTTCGTAGCCGACGCAATTGCCGATTATTACGGGAAGGTCTGTGGATCTGCAGAACTTCTTGAAATCGAGGGCCTTATAGGATTTGGAGACATGTTTCACCGTAGTGACCGTAGACTGGACGACGAATATATCCGCTCCGGCCTCTTCCGCTATCGCCGCGAAACGCTCCGCCCTCTGGGGTATCGCGCTCACTACGGCCGATGCCCCGCCCTTCTTTATCTCCTCGATCCTCTTCGAAACAAGTTTCTCTTTTATGGGCTCAAGATATATTCCCTGGACGAGCTTCGTCGCCTCATCCGGATTGGCGCTGGCTATCCTGTCTAAGACTTCGGCAGGATTATCATAACGGGTCTGTACTCCCTCCAGGTTCAGGACAGCTATCCCGCCCAGCTTACCCATTGCTACAGCGAATTTAACATCTACCACACCATCCATAGCCGCGGCCAATATGGGCACACGGTATTTTTTCCCGCCAAGCACGAGAGTGGTATCGACTTCTTCGGGATTTATGGTAATTCTTCCCGGAACCAGGGCTATCTCCCCGAAACCGTAACAACGCCTTACTTTCCTGTCAACTCCGATATAAAATTGCGCCATCGTCTTCTCCGTTTATTTTAAATCCATAATTATGAAACCAACCCTCGTCATTGCCAAACATCTTCTCGTCATTGCGATCCCGCCCACGAAACTGTTGGCGGGACCTGTCCCGCCCTGAGCCTGACTCCTGGCGGGAGAAGCAATCTCACCTCTAAATGGTGCCACCTAACTTATTGGTACTGATTATATTACAATATTATAAAGCCCTTATCTTCTTTGTCAATGATAAAAATGGCCCCCGGAATATATCCGGAGGCCATTTTTGCTCCTCGTCATTGCGAGGAGGCTCTCGCCTCACTCTTGCCGACGCGGCAATCTATCGTCATTGCGAGGGCCGAAGGCCCGAAGCAATCTAACCTCCATCTAACCTCTGTCAACCGTCAACTAACCGGTCATTGCGAGGGCCGAAGGCCCGAAGCAATCTAACCTCCATCTAACCTCTGTCAACCGTTAACCATGCTCAATCTACCCCTAGTACATGCCGCAAGCCGCCTGTATTGGCGTATTTACTGTGCGCCACCCAACAGCGTACGGAATCGCCTATCTCTTTCTCGCTAATTTTGCCATTTTCAAACAGGTAATTAAACTTCCTGAGCCTTTTCTTGAAACGCCTGACATTGTCCGACACGAGCCTTCTATAATCCCTGTATATTCTGAATCCTAAAAATTTTATCCCTTTTTCGGTATCGTAAATCTGAGACTTTCCTTCATGCATCCGAAGCGCCAATTGTTCCTTTAAAAAATTTCTCGCCTGGTCCTTAACTTCAATTAGCGCCTTCCTGTCATTGCCGAAAATCAAAAAATCATCCATATACCTGCTGTAATGACGTATTCTTAATTGAAACTTTACAAAATAATCCAGCTCATTCAGGTAAAGATTGGCAAAGAACTGGCTGGTCAGGTTACCTATAGGCAAACCTTTCGCCGCAGCGTCTGTAGTACCCCCCCCCACTATCTGCCTTGCCGAATCAACCAGATCGTTGACGAGCCGTATTAAATCCATATCCGCGATTCTTTTCAACAATATCTTCTTGAGTATACCATGGTCGATGGAGGGAAAAAACTTTTTCACATCCGCGTGAAGGCAGAACCTATTTGACCTTAAAAACCTTTGCGCCCTATCCAGGGCTTTATGCGTGCCCTTTCCCTTCCTGCAGGCGTATGAATCGTAAATAAAAGTCCTGTCTATGAGCGGCTCGATAACGTCATGCACCGCGTGATGAACTACCCTGTCCCTGAAAGGAGCGGCGGCGATCCTGCGCTCCTTCGGATCATATACGTTAAAGACGCGATACTTCCCGTGCTTGTAAGTCCCATCCGTCAATTCCCTATGCAGCATTTCAACTTCCTCCTCAAGGTGAAAGTTGAAATCCGCCACTGAGTCCCTGTATCTGCGGGCCTTTGCCGCCGCATGCGCGGAACGGTAAAGATTCTCTTTGGAGGATATCTGAGAATACAAACCGGCCAATTTCTTAATATGTTCTTACTCCATCAATAGGTACGGAACAGGAGAAGTCTTGACACAACGAATGCCGTTATTGTTGTTGCGATTGGCGTTCGTGTTAGCGGCGTTGTTGCGGTCTGATACGCGAGCGTTGGAGCTATCGTTGTTCCAATTGCCGCCGCGGTAGCCGCGGGTAAACAACCGCTCTTTCGGCGCCGCACCCGGATGATACATGCTGGAGCGCTATAGAGACCTCTTTAAACATCTCCATAAAACTCTATGACTAATTTTTTCTTTTGCTGTACAAAAACAAAAGAAGGAAAGCAAGCGCCTGGACTTCCCCTTCCCATATTCCGCTCCCGATATCCGTAAACATCAGGATTCTGGCCTATTATATTTAAAGAGCTGATGCCTTAAGCCAGCCGCCAACCATCCTGCCCACCTCAATAGTAGACTGGCAGAAAAAATCGTAGCCTTTCAGGTTAACGTACCTCATATCTTTGGCTATACGCATCATAAAGCGCAGGATGTCTAATTTTAAATTTACTTTTATCAATATTTCTCTCTTATTTTTTGAATAAACCGCCTCGATCAACATCTCCAGTATATCCAAAAGCACCCTTTCGATCCTATCCGCCAACAAAAACCTTTGGTCCTTCGGGAAATTTGCGATCTTGGGCAGCATCCAGAGAATCAACTGATAGTGCTTTTCAACTACCGGCGTTATCTTTTTCATTTTACTTACTCACCCTCCTCGTCATTGCGAGGAGGCTACTACCTCACTCTTGCCGACGAAGCAATCTCGCTTTTAGATTGCTTCGTCGCTTCGCTCCTCGCAATGACGACAAAATGCCAAAGAGCTACAAAAATCAAGGGGAAGTCCTGACACAACGAACGCCGGTACTGTAGTAGCGATTGGCGAGCGTGTTAGCGGCGTCGCTGCGGTCTGATACGCGAGCGTTGGAGCTACCGTAGCTCCAAAGGCCGCCGCGGCAGCCGGTTCCCAACGCTGTACCTGCAGGCCAACCTGTAACAGTCGCTGTAGATAAGTCACCATCTCCGTGGGTGCCTGTAAATGCTCTTCCTTCGGTATTTCCCGCGGTAACCGGCCTCTCCCATAAGTTCCCGGAGAGTTCCATTATGCCGTAGTAGCTGGCGCCTGATGTTATTCTGCCGGTATTATTCGCGTTTGCCGCGAAGATACCGCATCGCACTACACTGCCGACCGGGTCCGTTGAGTTATACACAGCGTTTCCCGCGCTGGTGGAGTAGTTTGTGGCAATGCCCTCGGAGGCCTCACCGGGTGAATCTAAGGTATAAGTCGCGGCGGCTATCGTTGTGTTTCCCCAGACATACTCATTGGCTACCGGATTTACAGGGCCTCTGGATGCCTTCTCCAATTCAAGCTCTGTCATGGGACGAAGGCCTGCCCAGTCGGCATAGGCATAGAGATCGGGCCAGGACACATAATTACAGGCTATCCATTCACCGTCGGTTGTTTCATTGTAGACCTGATCGTGGTCATAGTCGCATCCGAACGTAATGGGTCCGCTTCCGGGCACAGAAGCAGGCAGGCGAATGCCGTTACGGTAGTTTGATGTATTGCCGATATTAGCGGCTGTGGCTGTATTGGGCAGGGCATAATAGTCAGCTACTATGCTCGCTACACGGGCTACCTGCTGTGCCCTTGTGAGCGTATTTAAGAAATCCCTGTACTGTCCCTGCGAGAGCTCATACTTCATCATGTAAAAGCCTTTATAACCCTTTGGATAATCTGCTGAGAGAGTACCGACGGAGCCGATCGTATTATTGCCGCTCGTGGATGTCCCCCATAGTTTTCCGGCCGATGGGCCCATATTGAGCGCGTCCTCGGAAGAGATCTTAAAGGGTATCGTTGCCCCGCTTAACCACGAGCCGTCTGTAAAACTACCCGACTCTGTCCCGCCCGAGCCTAAGTAGAATGCCCCTTCGGGCACATATACCATCTCTATAGCCATTACTTTAACTGTGAACGAATCCGTGCCCGCAAGGCCGTCGCCACCGGTACCACCGTAGTTCCAGTAGAGTATCTGATTGGTGCCGGGTTTGCAGAAGGCGCCCTTCTTGTCTGAGGCTATACCCACGCCGTCTTGTGTCGTATAGTCCCCTATGGTGCCTCCGGAGATGAGAGTAGCGTGCCCCCACGCGTGATCCGTGCCATCCCACGTGCTGTTCCAGTACTTTATGAATACCCACGCGCGGTCGTAATAGGTCTTGTCGTTATTGTCGATGGCGGTGAAAGGATTATCCCAGTTCAAATCAAACTTCACGCCGATTGTATTAGCCGGTTGTCCCTGTGCTTTATATAAGGAGACATTGGTTACGGTGAGGTTACTGGCGTGAGCCTGGGTTATGAATATGGAGTAGCATAGAGTAAGCAGCGCTGCTAACGGTAGGAAACGGCAAAGATTAGAGAGAGAGAGAGAGAGAGAGAGAGAGAGAGAGAGAGTACGAACGAATTTATTCCGCATAAT
>JAFGRN010000058.1 GCA_016935115.1 Candidatus Omnitrophota bacterium
TTCGCAAAAAGGGCGGTACGGGGTGGGGTTACCACGCTCGACTAGTGTTACGCGCAAGGGTACGGGACACAGCCCTTCAAAGAAAAAAGTGCCGGGAGCGGCAGGACCCGGAGAATATTTTTGCCATCTACACCTTCCCGTAGAGATTGGCCATCTCGATAGCGGAGAGCGCGGCGTCGCGGCCCTTGTTGCCGTCCTTGGTGCCGGCCCTTTCTATCGCCTGTTCTATATTGTCGGTCGTTATAACTCCGAATATGCACGGCACATTCGCGTCCATGGCCGCCTTAGCCACTCCCTTTGCCGCTTCACCGGCTATAAACTCGAAATGAGGCGTCGCTCCCCTTATTATAGTGCCGAGACAGATGACAGCGTCGTGCTTTTTGGACTTTGCCATCTTCTGCGCGATGAGCGGTATCTCGAAAGCTCCCGGCACCCAGACTATATCTATGGCCCCTTCCTGCGCGCCGTGGCGGACCAGCGTATCGACGCATCCCTCGAGCAATTTCGCCGATATGAACTCATTGAAACGCGATATGACTATCGCGAACTTCTTCCCTTTTGCTACCAGGTCCGACTTTATCACATTTGCCATCTTACCCTCCTTGTTTAGATTGCTTCGCTCATTTCATTCGCTCGCAATGACGGACGAGGCCGATTCCATTCGCTCGCAATGACGGACGAGGCCGATTCCATTCGCTCGCAATGACGGACGAGGCCGATTCTATTCGCTCGCAATGACGGTTGACTATATATCATGATCAAGCTTTTCTCTCTTAGTCCTTAAATATCTCCTGTTCGCCCTGTTGGGCGCAATACGTATCGGGACCCTCTCCGTAACTTTGAGGCCGTATCCCTCGAGCCCGACTATCTTCTTAGGATTATTTGTCAATAATCTTATATTCCTCAGGCCCAGGTCCGCAAGGATCTGCGCGCCTATGCCGTAATCGCGCAGGTCGGCCTTGAAACCCAGGGCCGTATTGGCTTCAACTGTATCAAGCCCTTTATCCTGAAGTTCATACGCTTTCAATTTATTCGCGAGCCCTATGCCGCGGCCTTCCTGCCTCATATAAAGGATAACGCCGCAACGGCTCTTTGCCACAAGCTTCATTGCGGAAGTAAGCTGTTCGCCGCAATCGCATCTCTTAGAACCGAATACGTCGCCGGTCAGGCATTCCGAATGGACCCTTACGAGCGCGCCATGCTTCCGGAGACTTCCCCTGACGAGCGCGAGATGGTGATGCCTGTCTATGAGCGATTCGTAGACGAATAACCTGAAATTACCGAAGGCTGTCGGGAGGACCGTCTCTGCCAGCCTCTTTACCAGCTTCTCGGACTTCCGCCTGTATTCTATAAGGCCCGCCATAGCGCATATCTTAAGCCTGTGCGTACCGGCGAACTTCAAAAGGTCGGGCCTCCTGGCCATTGTGCCATCATCCTTCATTATCTCGCAGATGACCCCTACGGGAAATAGCCCCGCGAGCTTCATCAGGTCCACGCAAGCCTCCGTATGACCGGCCCTTACCAGTACCCCTCCTTCATTTGCCCGGAGCGGGAACATATGGCCCGGCCGTACGAGGTCGGATGCCTTCGTCCGAGGACCCGCCAGGATCCTGATAGTGCGCGCCCGGTCACCGGCAGAGATCCCGGTGGTAACTCCCGCTGCCGCGTCGCACGATATCGCCCAGCCTGTCTTGTACGGATCCATGGCTTTCGTCGACATGGGATGCAGTCCGAGCGCGTCGAGCCTCGGCCCCTCCATGGGAACGCATATCAGGCCGCGCCCCTCACGCGCCATGAAATTAATATCTTCAGGGCCCGTAAACTGGCCTGCCATTATAAGGTCGCCCTCATTCTCGCGGCCTTCATCATCTACTACTATGACCATCCTGCCCTTCTTCAGGTCATCCAGAACATCCGGTATAGTATTAAGGCTCATTTCCACCCCTTATAAAAAGAAAAAACCCCGAATTTTTACCTTCGGGGTCATGCCGCGCCGCATAAAACGCGGCCGGCCTGAATACATGCAATCTCCGTCTTCTACCATCCAGACTTTACTGTCGGCACTTGAATCTCACAAGTTCTGCCGCCGCGTTTTACGGGCCTGTACCAGGCCCCTCGCGGGGCTCGCGGGCTTTAAACCGCCGGCTGAGGAATTTCACCTCACCCCGAAGACCACCTAATTATACCGATTTTAAATGACTTGTCAAGGCGTTTATGGTAATATTTGAAATTGATGGATAAAATAAATCGTGAAGAAAAATTAAGGCAGGAACTCGAGAGGCTTGAGTGGGAGTTCTCGCTGCTATACGAGATCTCGAACGCCATGAGGACGACTCTCAAACTCGACCAGGTCCTCTATATAATATTGACCGCCCTCACCTCGCACGAAGGGCTGGGCTTTAACCGCGCCATGCTCTTCCTGGTCAATGAAGGAGAAGGGGTCCTTGAGGGGATAATGGGCATCGGCCCTCATACCGCCGAGGAGGCGGGCAAGATCTGGCATTATATATCCCAGAGCAAAATGACACTGGATGACTTCATAGCTTCCTATGATATATTCAAGCGCGACCCCGAATCAAAATTAAACCAGATAGTAAAGGGCATAAAGATACCCATACGCGAGGACATGGGCATACTGGCGCTTACCATACTTGAAGGCATGCCGTTCGAAATAACGAGCGCCGAGGCGAAAAGAATAGTCGATCCGGAGATACAGAGGACTCTGAATACCGACTTCTTCGTAACCGTCCCGCTAAAGGCCAAGGATAAGGTCGTGGGCGCGATCCTCGTCGATAATATATTCAATAAGAAACCCATAACAAAATCCGACGTGCGCATGCTCACCATGTTCGCCAGCCATGCCGGGCTTGCGATAGAAAATTCGCGCCTCTACGAGGAGACGGTCTATCTCTCCAACACGGACTGGCTGACAAAACTCTGGAATTACGGCAAATTCCACCAGAACCTCTCCGGCGAGCTGGAGCGGGCCAAGATCAACTCCTCGAACGTAAGCGTTATCATGATAGATGTGGATAACTTCAAAAATTATAACGATACTCTGGGACACCTGAAGGGTGATGAAGCGCTTAAGAAGATCGCGGAAATAATGAAGAACAGCTCCAGGAAGTACGACATCGTGGCCAGATACGGCGGCGAGGAGTTTGCTATAATCATGCCGAATACGTCAAAACAGAATGCCAGGCTCTTCTCCGAGCGCCTGAGATCAGAGATCGAAAAATCTTTTGCCGATGACGCGATAGCCGGCCTACCATGCAGGCTGACCGTAAGCTGCGGAATAGCCTCATATCCCGAGGATGCTGAGCTGAAGAGCGACCTCATATCCCGCGCGGACGCCGCGCTCTACACGGCAAAGCACGCCGGAAAGAATGCCACCTGCCTATACACACCTGATATGGAAAATAAGTAAGGGGAGATTGTTAGATTAGCTTTTAGATGACGGGGGTAATCTCGCCTTGAGATTACTTCTCCCGCCGGAAATTATACCCTGGGCGGAACCTGTCCCGCCAACAGTCCCGTGGGCGGGATCGCAATGACGGCAGGCTCCGCAATCTCCGGCGGTTTTTCGGCCTGTTGCTCAACAGCCTTTGCCGCCACATTCTTACGCTCATCGAGGAACTTGACCGAGACTATCTTCGATATGCCGCGCTCCTGCATCGTCACGCCATAGATGACATCTGCGAGCTCCATCGTCCGCTTGTTATGTGTGATAATTATGAACTGCGACATCTTTATGAACTCTTTCAGGACGCTGGCAAACCGTACGACATTGGACTCGTCCAGCGGCGCGTCGAGCTCGTCCAGCACGCAGAAGGGGCTCGGCTTTACCTTGAATACCGCAAAGAGCAGAGCGCAGGCCGTCATAGCCTTTTCTCCTCCGGATAAAAGCATCAGGTTCTGCAGTTTTTTGCCGGGGGGCCGGACTATGATCTCGATGCCGGATTCCAGTATATCCTGCTCGTCTATCAGGACCAGCTCCGCCTGCCCTCCGCCGAAGAGCATCCTGAAGAAGTTTTTAAACTCCACCTGGATCTTCTGGAATGTCTCGAGGAAGAGGTCTTTCGTAGTCTTATTTATCTTCTGGATCGCTTTCATCAGCGAGTCCTTCGCGCCGACAAGGTCCTCCTGCTGGCGGACAAGGAAGTTATGGCGCTCCTCGAGCTCCTTATGCTCATCGATAGCCACAAGGTTTACGGGCCCCATCTTCTCCAGCTTCTCTTTCAACTCCGTCACCTGAACAAGGATATTGTCCCAGTCCAGGCTCTCATCGAATTCGACGGGCATGATTTCGATATCGAACTTGTAAGCCTGCAGAAGGCGGTCCCTGAGATTGGTCTTCTTAAAATTGAGTTCCGTGAGTTTTACGTCAAGGTCCCTTATAAGGTTGCGGAAGGCCTCGACCTGCGCCTCCTTCTCCTTCAGCTGAACCTCGTCCATGTTCAGCCTCGCGCCCAGATCTGCCCTCGAACCCTCCACCGCGGCGGCCTCTTCGCCGGCTACCTTCAGGTCGCCCGATATCATCTCATTCCGGGCAGTGAGGTCGTTTATCTCGGCCTCCAGGGACTTGACTTTCTCGTCCGATTCTTTCAGAAGAGTTTCCTTCGCATACAGCGTATCCTCAAATTCGAATACCATCGCTTCCTGCGATTTCAGGCTGCCGCGGACGCCGGCCTCTTCTTTCTCGAGCGACTGCGCTTCGGCCCGTAGCGTTGCCATATCAAGGGCCGTCTTCTCTCTTTCGGACTTCTTATCGAGAACCAGTATCTGGGAACGGTCTATAAAATCCTGCATAGAAGTCTTTTCGGCCTCGATCTTATTCAGCTCTACATTCAGGGCATCGCCCTTCTGCGAAAGTTCGTTTATGACCTGGTTGACCTCGTCAAGCTCGGAACCGAGCAGGAAGATCTCGTCCGAGAGTTTCTTCACATTCTCTTCCTGCGCGTCCTTCTTCGCCTTTGCGTTGGCGTAATTGATATCTTCCTGCCTCAGGACCGCGTCTATTGAGGTTATCTCCGCCTCAAGCGCGCTATGGGCGGATTTCCTGGTGTCGCGGGCGGCAATGAGCGAAGCGATCTTATCTTCGCAGGAACGCAGTTCATTCCTGAAATCTTCCAGGCGCTGTCTGCGGCCTATAAGAGGCGACTCCTCACTCTCGCTTCCGCCGGAGACTTTACAATTATCAAAAAGATGCCCGGACTTTGTGACAAACCGCGCCCGCGTCGAAGCCGATGCCTTCATCCCCTCTTCCACGCTTCCGGCAATATACGTATTTGCGAATAAATGCCCGACGACCCGGCCGAACCTCTCATCGATCCTTACGAAACCGCCCAGCGGCGTTCCGCCGGAGGCTGCCGCGGGCGCCCCGAGGCGCCTCAGCGTCTCCAGCGAGACGAAGCTCGCCCTGCCGAGCCTGTTGTCCTTAAGATATTCTATGGATCTCACTATGTCGCTGTCATTCTCCGTTATAACGAGTTGTGCATCTTCACCGAGGAATGTGCTGACAGCTTCCTCATAACCTTTTTCGACCTTTATCATGTCGGCCAGGACCCCGAGCACTCCGGGAAGCAATGCGGGGTCTTCCCCGGCCTTGACAAGCAGGCTCCTGACGCCGCTCTTGAAACCCTCGTGTGTCTTAAGGCTCTCCTCGAGCATCTCTATCTTCGATATAGTGGCGGAACGCCTGTTCTCCTCTTTCGATATATCTGACTCCGCCGCGCTTATCTCGGCCATAACGGCTTCCTTCGAATGTTTCCTGGCTTCGAGGTCCGACTTCAAGGCGAGAACCTTCTCCTCGATAGCCCTGAATTCCGCCAAGATACCCGAGAGCGCGCCTTCGGTGGATTCGAGCTCCTTCGTGACTTCGCCTTTCTCTATCTCGAGCCTGCGCTGGCGCATCCGCCGGTTCTGGAGATCGGCGCCCATCTTGATCAGGTCATTCTTTATATGCGTCTCCCTGGACAGGAAATCGACTATCTGCAGCTTGAATGTTTTGGCTTTCTCTTCGATCTGGCCTATCTCCGCGGTGATCGTCTTAAGTTTCAGGTCACTGGCCTCTACCGTATTCTGTTTCGAAACCCTCTCCGAAACTACGCGCTCGAGATCCAACCTTAATTTCTCGACGAGAGCTTTCGCGGCGCGGATCTTCTCGCCTGCTGATTCGATCTCTTTCCTTAACCCTTCCTGCAGGACACAGGCCTCCCCTATCCTCTCCTTATCGATCTCTATCTTGTGCTTATTCATGTCGAGTGTGTTCGTAAGCTCGGAGAAACGGTTCCTCAGGGTAGATATCTTATTATTGATCTCTCCGAGCGCCTGCCTCTCTTCGGAGATCCTTGCGGACATGGCGCCCATCTCCGCGCTCAAATCCTTTTCCCTCACCTTAGTATCATCGTTTTCGACGGAGAAAGTGGCTTCCTGCATCTTAAGGTTCTTGTAGTCGCGCGCTGAGAGCTTTACCTCCATATCCTTAAGTTTATCGAAGTCCGCCTTGTACCGCTCGGCCTTCCTGGCCTGCCTCTCGATAGAACCTATCTGGCGCTTCACCTCGGTGATGATGTCATTTATGCGCAACAAGTTCTGCTCGGTCTGTTCGAGCTTGCGCATAGCTTCCTTCTTCCTGGCTTTGTATTTGGTGATACCGCTGGCCTCTTCGAATACGTAACGCCTGTCTTCCGGCTTGGAACTCAATATGAGGTCCATCTTGCCCTGCTCGATAATAGAGTAGCTCTCGGTGCCTATGCCGGTGCCCATAAGAAGGTCGGCTATGTCCTTGAGCCGTACGGGGGTCTTGTTAAGAAGATATTCGCTCTCTCCGGATCGGAATACGCGGCGTGTTATGGTGACTTCATCATAGTCTATGGGAAGGGAGCGCTTTTCATTGGAAAATGTGAGGGATACTTCAGCAAAATTGATAGGCTCTTTATTGTCGGTGCCGTTGAAGATGACATCCTGCATGCTGGATGCGCGCAGGCTCTTGGCGGATTGTTCTCCGAGGACCCAGCGGATGGAATCTGCTACATTGGATTTGCCGCAGCCATTTGGGCCGACGACAGCGGTAACGCCCGGCTCAAAGTTGAGCTTGGTCTTTTCGGCAAAAGACTTAAACCCTAATAATTCCAGGGATTTGAAATGCATATAATATTATTTATAAGGCCGTATAAAATAGTATAAAAAACAGCAACCGCATATAAATTATAAAGATAAAAACAAACCCGTAACGAAGTATATCACGCCTTTTCGCAAAAGTCAACACCACAGGCTAAATCTTTTGACAGGATACCCTTCCGCTTCATGACCTTCAGTAATTTGTCCACTCCTTCAAACCTGACAGAATCTATGCCGAGCTCAAGCGCGGCTGTAACCAGGTCATCCCTGTCGTCTATGTAGAATAGCCCTTCTTTCTTGCCGCCGGCGCGCTTCACCACTTCATCGAATATCTTGCGCTCGGGTTTTATCGCGCCTACTTTATACGAAAGTATGAGCTCATCGAAGAGCGGCATAATGTCGAACTTCTTATTTATATATTCGAAGTGAAGCTTGCTAATATTGGAAAGAAGGAAAAGCTTATACCCCTCCTTCTTGAGCCGCCGCGCGAGATCGCACATGGCGGTGTCCTCCCAGAATATGTCATTCCATATATCCACGAATTTCATGTACGGCAGGGTAAATCCCAGCAGTCCGGCCGCTCTCCTGTGGAATTCTCTCGGCGAGATATGGCCGCGCTCGAAAGGCCTCGTTATTCCGGAATCGAAGAATGTCTGATAGATTTTGCCGGCGTCTACATTAAACTGCCCCGCTATCTTATTCGCGGATATATTATGGTCGAACCTTATGAGAGTGTTGCCCAGGTCGAACACTATACAGTCGTATATCTTTCCGGACTTCTTTGGCTTATTCATCCTAATACCTCACATTCACAAGACAGAGCCCCTTCGCCGGCGCCGTCGGGCCGCACGAGCGCTTGTCTTTCTTCACCAATATCTCCTTAACGTATTGCGGGGGATACTTGCCGCGGCCGACTTCGATCAGCGTTCCGATGATATTGCGCACCATGTTATAAAGAAACCCGTCAGCCTCTATCTCAACTCGCACGATATCGCCGTTACGCGCGATCTTTATGCGCCGCACATTGCGGACGGCGCTCGCGCTTCCGTCCTCTTTATCCTTCGTCCTGAATGACGTGAAGTCATGCCTGCCCACGAGATATTTCGCGCCTTTTCTCATGAGCGCCTCGTCGAGCTTAAAGAAACATTTCGCGGCGTAGCGCCTGAGAAGCGGATCCATAAAGTCGCGGTTGTATATCGTATAGCGGTAAACTTTTGACTTAGCGTCTTTTTGCGCGTTGAATTTCAGGCTTACCTCTTCGGCGCCAAATATCACGATATCGTCGGACAGGATAGTATTTAGCGCCATGCGCAGGTTCTTAAGCGGGATCTTCGAGGGTGTCCTGAAATTAGCTGTCTGGGCGAGCGCATGGACACCGGCATCGGTCCTGCCGGAGGCGATGACTGAGGCCTTGCGGCCGGTCACTTTCTTTATAGCCTTCTGGAGGGTCTCCTGGATGGATACGGCGTTCTTCTGGAATTGCCACCCGGCGTAGTTGGTGCCGTCGTATCGGATCGTGAGTTTTATGTTGCGCATAGGTCCTCGTTCATATCGGGATTTTTCGGATCCATAATTATGGAAGTAACCTTGCGACCACCTTTCGCTTGTTCAGTCAGCCCTTGTGGCCCGGGTGCATCGCGGGGACGTGCGATTTTCCCCTGCGAGTAAAATCGCACTCCGAAAAATTATTCGCTCTTTTTAGCATACAGTCTGTATCCGGGGCTAAAAATCCATGCCCGCTTCATAATTTTTAGGCCCCGCTCAACACCCGGGCCATAAGGGCACTGGTGAGAGCTTCCAGGTGGATCGCTTTGGTCACTACTACAGATACTTATAGCCGAAAAATCCCACTACTCGCTTATCAAAGTCCCTGCAGCAGGGGTAAGGTATCGTGACAAAATATCGTATGGGTGACGCGATCGGTGCCCTTGAGGCATAAGGCGCGAAGTAATGGGATGGGGCAGTACAGATACCCGTCTTGTTTATCCGTGATATTGTCCCGCCGCCGCATTTCATGCTTGGCGGGATCCCGCCGAA
>JAFGRN010000059.1 GCA_016935115.1 Candidatus Omnitrophota bacterium
ATGCTTGGCGGGATCCCGCCGAAGCTTTAAGCAAAGGCGGGATAAACCCCATACGAGCGCCAAGACGAAATGGCACCTCGCGGCACCTCGACAGGCTCGGTGCCTGTCCTGAGCTTGCCGAAGGACGGCACGACCCGAAGGATATTTTGCCGCGATGCACCCGGGCTGTAAAGGCTGACTGTTAAGGGGATATTTTTGCTGCTGCGATTCTTGCTTTTGGCGGGAACCTGGCATATAATTACCATATATGATAATAGATACCCATTGCCATCTCGACTTCAAGGACTTTGACGCGGACAGGGATCAGGTTATTGAGAGAGCCATTAAGGCCGGAGTATCGAAGATAATCAATGTCTCCAGCTCTCTCGACGGTGCTCGCCGCTCTGTCGCCCTGGCCAAGGCACATGAGATGATCTACGCGGCCGTTGGCGTCCACCCGCACGACGCCGAAACTGTTACTGACGGTGTTATTGCCGAACTGAAGGCGCTCGCGAAAGGGAAGAAGGTTGTCGCGATAGGCGAAGTCGGACTGGATTATTACCGCAATCTCTCTCCGAGAGAAGCCCAGGTATCGGCATTCAGGAAGTTCATGCACCTTGCGCGTGATTTAAGCCTGCCGCTTATACTGCATGTCCGCGAGGCGGAGGATGATGCGTTGAAGATCCTGAGGGAGGAGAGCTCCGGCGGAGTGCGCGGCGTCATGCATTGTTTTTCGGGCAGCGCGGACTTTATGAAGGAATGCCTCGACCTGGGCCTTTATGTATCATTTACCGCGAATATCACTTTCAAGAAAGCGGACAGCTTAAGGCTTGTAGCGCGCGAAGCCGTGCCCGAGAGGCTGCTTCTGGAGACGGATGCGCCGTTCCTGGCCCCTCAGGCCCTGCGAGGCCAGCGTAACGAACCGGCGTATCTCACGCACCTCGTTGGAGAGTGGTCGAGGCTGTTGGATCTTTCCAAAGAGGATATCGCGAGGATTACGACACATAATGCCAATACCCTGTTCGCTCTCGGCCTGGGCGAACCGTCAAAGATCGCCTATGAGATACGGGGATCTCTCTATCTTAATATAACCAACAGATGCACTAATACCTGCTCTTTCTGCGTCAGAAATCAGACTTCTTTTGTGAGGGGGCATAATCTGCGGCTTGATAAGGAACCTTCGGTTGATGACATTATGAAGGCTATCGATCCCGAGAAAAAATACCGCGAATTTGTCTTCTGCGGATATGGTGAACCGACCCTGCGCCTGGATATGGTAAAAGCTGTCGCGGCGCGCCTTAAAGAGAGGGGGGCCAAAGTTCGCATGGTGACGAACGGCCATGGCGATCTAATCAATTCCAGGAAGATAGCCGGAGAGCTTGCCGGGCTGATTGATAAAGTTTCGGTGAGCCTGAATACCGATACAAAGGACCTCTATAATAGATATTGTAAGCCCGAATTCGGCGCAGATACATATGAAGGCATCAAGAGTTTTATAAAGGACTGTGTCGCCGCCGGCATAGAAGCGGAAGTGACGTGCCTCGACCTGGCGGGAGTAGATTTTAAGAAGTGCGAGGCCATCGCGAAAAGCCTGGGCGCCGGTTTCAGGGCGAGATCGATCGGAACGGTGGGATGAGGAGCTGATGAGTATGGGCAGATTTACGGATTTTTTAAGGAGGGAACGGTTATACCTGCTGCTTCTCATATTCATCGCGATATTTACGGCTGTTGTTATCTCGACGCCGTCATCGGATGATCCGGCGGCGAAGAAACCGGCCGGTATTTCGCGCGCGGCAGCGGCGGCAGACATGGATGCCGAGCGTGAAGCTGTCGAGAAGGCGTTTATCCAGAACAGGCATCTTGCCATAGTATTCGGCCTGGTGACATTTCTTATAATGGCCCTATTTCTGCTGGGCGTAACGCTCGATACGATATTGATCATATCGCGGAGCGCAGGCCAGGAACATGCCGTTAAAACTTCCGGCCGCATGAACGTGCCATGGAGCATGCTGGATGTCGCGAAGTTTGCGATATTATTCGTATTCTTTTCCTATGTACTGCTTTTGGTCGAGGCGTCCCTGGCGCGGATGCTGCCGGTTTTTAAAGAGGACAATTTTAGGATAATATTTAACACATCCATCATGGATATTGTCGCAGTTACACTGATATTGTACTTTACCGTCTGGCAGTATAAAGGAAAATTCGCGTCGCTCGGGCTCACATTTAAGAATTTCGCGAGGAATGTCTATTATGGGATAATCGGCTATATTGCCTTTATTCCTATCCTGGTGGGGATAATAGCTGTGATCGCCGTGACAGTGAATATCACCAAATATACAATCCCGAGGCAGGAGGTTGTGGAGATCTTTCTCAAAGAACGGAATGCGACTTTCCTGCTTTATACAAGCATCTTCGCGGCAATCGCCGGGCCTATAATAGAAGAGATATTCTTCAGGGGATTCATGTACACTGCCGTAAAAAAATATCTCGGTGTTTTCTGGGCCATGCTCATCACCGCGGCGCTATTCGCCCTGCTGCATGCCCATATGGTCGGATTCCTGCCGATACTCGCCCTCGGTATGCTTCTGGCATACCTGTATGAGAAGACCGGCACCCTCATTTCGTCTATGACGGTCCATGTGATCCATAACCTGGGAATGGTATTCCTGGTATTTCTCGTTAAGCAGCTGGGGGTCTATTAAGGGATGGCTAAAGTCGCGATAGCGCGATGCGCACATTATGACATCGACGGTGTTTATAATGCCGTAAAGAGATCGGTGGATCTCCTGGGTGGCATTGAAAGGTACGTGAAGCCCGGGATGTCGGTGCTCTTAAAGCCAAATTTGCTTACTGCCAGGGGTCCCGAGTCGGCCGTTCTTACGCATCCCGAGATAATCAGGTCCGTCGGGCGGCTCGCGCGGAAAGCGGGCGGTATTGTCCGGGTAGGGGATTCGCCGGGAGGGTATGGCAAGAATATAGACGAGATACTCGAGGTATCCGGCATAAAACATATAGCGGAGGAGGAGGGCTTTGAGGTCGTCAGGTTTACGGCTGCCGACTTTGTCGACGGCATACCTATAGCAAGGCAGGTACGGGAAGCGGACATTGTGATATCCCTGCCTAAACTTAAGACCCACTGTGTAACGGTAATGACAGGCGCTATAAAGAATACTTTCGGCGCTGTTACGGGCCTCTACAAAGCCGGTTGCCACTCAAGGGCGCCGCGAGAGGAGGACCTGGCAAAGGTGCTAGTGAAAGTCCATTCGATAGTGAGGCCCGCGCTGACGGTCGTAGACGGTATCCTGGCCATGGAGGGCGACGGGCCGTCGGCCGGAAGGCCTAAAGCGATGAATGCCGTGATCGCGGGCGAGGATGCGGTCGCGATAGATGCGTGCATAGCGATGATGGTAGGGCTTAAACCTCTCGACCTGGCGGTAACGAGAGCGGCCCGCGATGCGGGGCTTGGCGAGGCGGACCTTTCGAAGATAGAGATACTGGGCGATAGCCTGGAGAATTTTATTTCCAGGGATTTTAAACTTTCCCAGACTATGCCGCTGAATGCGATACCGCGCCCGATATTGAGGTGGATATTGGGTTTTGTAAGATTTATACCCTGTATTGACGAAAGTCTCTGCGTACGCTGCGGGCTGTGCAAGAAAGCCTGCCCGGCCGATTGCATAACGGTCGAAGAGAAGAGATGCGGCATCGATTACGCGAAGTGCATCAGGTGCCTGTGCTGTCACGAAATCTGCCCGCATAACGCGATTTCGATAAAGCGTAATATACTGACGAAACTCATATGGAGGTGACGATATGGTAATAGCGCTGGTAGCTGTGGCGGCACTGCTAATAATCTGCATAATAAGCCTGAGAAAATTTATGCGGGACATGGCCATTGTAGAGGCCGAGCTCATAAAAGAGCTGCGCGAGATGAAAGGTATTCTGGCGAAGATAAACGAAAAGCAGCTATAATATTTATGGAGGAGTTATGCCGGTAGAGACGATAGCCTGGAAGAACAGCAGAATACGGTATATAGACCAGACGCTCCTGCCAGGCCGTGTGAAATTCGTGGATTGCGCGAGCGTGCCGAAGCTCTGGAGAGCCATAAAGAGGCTCGAGATAAGGGGGGCGCCGGCGATAGGCATAGCGGGCGCTCTCGGCGCGGCGCTTGCCGCCAATAATTCGAAGGCGAAAGACTCCCGGGCCCTTATAAGGGACTTGCGAAGGGACATCAAATATCTTGCCTCATCGAGGCCGACCGCGGTCAATCTCTTCTGGGCGCTGGCTAAGATGGAATGCGCGGCGGAGGAGAACGTATATAAACCGGTTGCCGCGATAAAGAAGCTTCTGCTCAATGAGGCGCTGAAGATCCTCGCCGACGATAAACGCTCCTGCAGGACTATGGCGCGCTACGGCGCGGGCCTCGTAGCCGGCGGCGATACCATACTCACTCACTGCAACGCGGGCGGGCTCGCGACGGCAGACTACGGTACCGCGCTCGGCGTGCTCTTTGAATCAAAGAGGCTCGGCAAGCGCATTAAAGTCTATGCGGACGAGACGAGGCCGCTCCTGCAGGGCGCGCGGCTTACGGCCTGGGAGCTTCTCCATGAAGGCATCGACACGACTCTCATATGCGATAACATGGCGGCGAGCCTGATGGCGAAGGGGAAGGTAGATAAGATCTTCGTCGGGGCTGACAGGATCGCCGCAAACGGCGACGCGGCCAATAAGATAGGTACGTACTCGCTGGCCGTGCTCGCGAAGCATCATGGAGTGCCATTTTACGTAGTGGCGCCGGTATCGACGTTCGACCTTAACCTTAAGACGGGCCGCGACATACCTATCGAGGAGCGCGACGCGAACGAGGTGCGCACGGTCATGGGCAAGATGGTCGCGCCTAAGAACGTAAAAGTTTATAATCCGGCTTTCGACGTCACGCCGAACGAATTGATAACGGCGATAGTAACGGAAAAAGGGATATTCAGGGCGCCATATGCCAGGTCGCTTAAGAGATTGGTGAAGAGATTATGAAGATAAAAGATATCGGCGAGATAAAATTGATCGAACGCGTCTCGAGGAGGATCAGGCTCGACCGTTCAGTGATACAAGGCATCGGCGATGATGCCGCCGTAATAGCGTGGAAAAAAGATAAGCACCTTCTCTATGCCTGCGATATGCTCGTCGAGGATGTTCATTTCAGGCGGAGCGCAGTTACGCCTGCCCAGATAGGCTGGAAAGCGCTGGGCCGCAATATAAGCGACATAGCGGCGATGGGCGGGGTGCCGCGATATGCCGTCGTCTCGATCGGTATCGATCCGAAAATACCGGTTTCATTCGTTGACGGGATATACGACGGCATGAGAGCGGCCGCCGGCAGGTTCAAAGTTAATATTGTCGGCGGGGATATGTCAAAATCTAAAAAGACAGTGATAGATGTCTCTATAATAGGCGAGGTCGAGAAGAAAAATCTTGTAAGGCGGTCAGGCGCGAAGGCGGGAGATCTTATACTCGTGACAGGCTCACTCGGCGGTTCGATAAGGGGTAAGCATGTGACTTTCGTGCCGAGGGTGGATGAAGCCAGATGGCTGGTGAATAATTTCAGGATCAATTCGATGATAGATATCTCCGACGGACTTTTACTTGATCTCCGGCGCATATTGGAAGCCAGCGGCGCGGGGGCGCTCCTGGATGAAGCGCTGATACCCGTATCGAAAGCGGCGAGGTCATTGGAAAGAGCCATTACCGACGGCGAAGATTTCGAGCTCCTGTTCACGATGGACCCTGTGGAGGCCGAGCGCCTCTTCAGGGCCGTACCGGCGGATATGTCCACGCCGATCACGCTCATAGGCCAGGTCACGAATAAGAAGGATGGCTATATGATGATGGCCGCCGGCAGAAAGAGGAAAGCGATAAAAGGCGGAGGATATCAGCATTTCCTATGATAAGAATCTCGAAGAGCGTGGATGAGACGGTCGATATCGGCGCCGGGGTCGCGAAGAAGTTAAAAGCGGGCGACGTCGTCGCGCTCATAGGCAATCTCGGCGCGGGCAAGACAGTCCTGACCAAGGGCATAGCCAGAGGGCTGGGCGTGAAGAATGTCCGTTACGTCAACAGCCCGACGTTTGTCATAATCAAGGAGCATAAGGGCAGGATCCCGCTTTATCATCTTGATGTCTACAGGTTAAACAGGTCGAACATGCTCGACTCCGGGAGTTACGAGGAATATTTCTACGGTGACGGAGTGACCGTGATAGAATGGGCCGATAAGATACGGAAGATATTGCCGAAAAAATATATTGAAATAAAATTATCCGCGGCGGGCGAAGGTAAAAGAAGGATTATAATTAGAAGGAAATAACATTTACTGTCATTGCGAGGGAGCGATAGCGACCGAAGCAATCTAAAGGAGAGATTGCTTCGTTGGCAGGAGTGAGACAGCGGCCTTCTCGCAATGACACTGTGGAGCAGGGAAGAGATGAAGTTATTGGCCATAGATACATCGACGGATTATTTGAGCCTTGCCGTGATGGATGGCGACAGGGCGCTCGCGCGCGTGCACAGGAAGGCGCCGAGGGCCCACTCGAGCCGGCTCATGCCGATGATCGGCAGGGTGCTGAAAGCGGCGAAGACGCCGCTTAAGAAGCTCGACGGATTTGCGATCAGCATCGGCCCGGGTTCGTTCACCGGATTGCGTATAGGCGTGGTGACCGTAAAGGGCCTCGCGTATGCCGCGAAGAAGCCGATAGTCGCCGTGCCTACGATGGATGCGATCGCCGAGAATGCCGCGAATTTCCGTGGTATAATATGCGTGGCGCTGGATGCCAGGAAGAACAAGGTCTATGCCGGTATCTATAAGTCGGACGGCAGAAGAGTGAAAAGAGTTTCAAAATTTCTTCTTATACCGGTACCCGAGCTGTTGAAGAGATTAGCCGCTTATGATAGCGTAACTTTACTGGGAGACTATGCCGAAAAAATCGGCGGACTTCTTCCGAAGTCAGTGGTGGCGGCAGTATCATGGCAGCCGACTCCGGAAATTGTGGGGCGCCTTGGCATCGAATTATTTAATAAAGGAAAATTTACAGATGTTGAGGATCTGGAGCCGTTCTACATATATACGAGGGAGTGCGATATAACCGGAAAATGAGCGAACTTGCGGTAAAGACGAGAAACGGCGTGGCCAGGATCCACCATCGCCCGACCTGGGCGGAAATAGATCTTAAGGCGATAGAGTTTAACCTGAGGCAGGTCAGGCGGCACATCGGCAAAGGAATAAATATAATGACTGTGGTGAAGGCCAATGCCTACGGCCATGGCACGGTTGAGGTTTCGCGGGTTTTACAGGATTCGGGCGTGGATTATCTCGGAGTGGCGACTACCGACGAAGCCGTGCGCTTACGCGACCACGGGATTACGGCGCCGGTGCTCGTTCTTGGTTCGGTCCTGCCGGCAGAGGTGGGTATCGCGGTCGAAAAAGATATAACGCTGACACTGTGCGGTGATGGCCTGTTTGACGCCATACGCAAAGAGACAAAAGACGGCAGGAAGCTGAAAGCTCATATCAAGGTCGATACCGGGATGGGCCGGGTCGGCATCTGGCATGAAGAAGCGATGGATTATATCAAGAAAGTCTCATCGGAAAAGGGCATAATACTGGAGGGAATATATACGCACTTTTCTAATGCCGGCCGGGATGATTTCTTTACCACCTACCAGATAGAAGCCTTCGAGAAGCTCCTGTCATCGGTGGAGAAGAATTGGATAAAGATACCCCTGCGCCATGCGGCGAATTCTATAGCGACGGTCGATTTGCACAGGGCGCACTTGAACCTTGTCCGTCCGGGGCTTGTCATATACGGGATGTATCCGAAATACACATTTCCGAAGATAATAAAGCTAAAGCCTGCCCTGGAGTTAAAGACCAGGATCGTGTTCATAAAAGATACGCCTCCCGGCCGTTCCATAAGTTACGGTCGGACCCACATTACCCAGAAACACACCAGGATAGCGACTCTGCCTATAGGCTATGCCGACGGCTACGGCCGGAAGTTCTCGAACAAAGCCGATGTCCTGATACGCGGCCATCGCGCCCGCGTAGTCGGCAAGGTCACTATGGACCAGACAATGGTAGATGTCGGGCATATACCATTGGCAAAGGTAGGCGATGAAGTCGTCCTGATCGGCAAGCAGGGCAGCGAAGAAATCCGCGCCGAGAAGCTTGCCCGCGCGGCCGATTCGATAGCCTACGAAGTCGTCTGCGGTATCTCCAACCGCGTCCCCAGAATCTACAAGAGATAACAGTAGCGAAAATATCCCATTGTACCTGCAATTTTTACGGGTCCTGCCGCTCCTTCGCCTTTTTCTTTGAAGGGCTGTGTCCCAGGACAGTCGCGTAACACCAGTCGAGCGTGGCAA
>JAFGRN010000060.1 GCA_016935115.1 Candidatus Omnitrophota bacterium
TAATCCCCCCGGCCCGAGAGGCGGCGCGGGAACCAACTGGGAGAACCCGGCAGGCCCGAGAGGTGGCCCCGGAGCAGGCCCCGACAGAAATTTCAGGCCAAGAGCTGATAGAGATAATAATCCTCCCGGAGCCAGAGGCGGCGCCGGAACTAATTGGGAAAATCCTCGAGGCCCGAAAGGCGGCCCCGGCGCAAGTCCTAATGTAAGACGCGGAGGCGCTAATCCTCCAGGCCCGAAAGGCGGCGCAGGTGCCGGTAATCCTCCCGGCCCGAAAGGCGGCCGTGGCGCAGGCCCGAAGCGCGGAAGGTAAAAAAGAAAGATAGGTACAGATAATGGGAATTTCAAGATGCTGGCAGGAAAGCGTTGTTAATGGCTTCGGCAGGAGCAAGACGAGGAAGACTGTTGCCGAAAGAAAAAAAGCCAAGCGTATGCTGGTGCGCAAAATGGTGAAAGAGCTGAAGGCCGCCGGCAAACATGTAGACCTGCAGGCCATCAATGAGGAAGCTGTATTTAAGTTAGGCCGGAAGAGATAGGTAGTAATTAAGGCATGAAAGCCGCGGTTAAGTAAAACGCATACTTTGTTTACCATAGAGCCGTAGGGGAGACTTAGGCCTTCCCTACGGCTTTGTCATTGCGAGGCGAAGCCGAAGCAATCTAAAGTCAAGATTGCCACGTCGGTCAGAGTGAGACAGTAACCTCCTCGCAATGACGCCTTAGTTTCCTCTATTGACGACGATGTATTTTGTGATATACTTATTCATCGGTTAAAAATTATTTATGATATTATTATAATATTATAACCAGTAAAAAAAGGGGTATTTATGATAAGAAAAAGTCATAGCGGCCTGCCTGTCGGGGCCGCTGTTATCGCGGCCTGCCTCATTTTTACCGGAGACGCCTATGCCTCGAACGGCTCGCGCATGCTCGGTTTTAGCGCGAGAGATTCAGCCATGGCAGGGGCCACCACGGCTTCCAGCGAAGATACGGCGTGTCTTGTAAAGAACCCGGCAGGGTTGGTAAATATAGGCAATAGGGTGGACCTGGAGTATCAGAATATATTGCCGCATGATGTTACTGTATATACGGAAGGCCCGGGACTTACAGCTTTATTAGGGCTGCCGCTGGTAAATCCCCGGTTTAAACAGGAGAGCACAGTCAGCTATATACCCGGGGGCGATTTTGGCGTAAGCTACGGCATCCCCGGAGAAGGCAAACATCCCGTCGCGATAGGATGCGGCGTATTTAATATCTCAGGGCTGTCCCTGAACCTCAGGTCATCGAGGTTGAATCCGCTTGTCCTCAATGATTATGATAAGATGATAGATTTAAAGAGCATGAGGATAGCTCCGGGAGCCGCGATAGGGATTACCGATAAATTATCCGTCGGCGCCGCCGCGAATATAGAAGTGCAGGCGCTCCGGACAGATATGGCCACGACGCCTAATTACTTCGAGACCGTCGGCGGAGGCAAGTGGTCCTTCGCGCCGGGCGCGGGGTTCACGGTGGGGATGGAATACGAAATAAACAGGATATTTGCTATAGGCGCCTCTTACGAAAGCCATACATGGATGAGAAGGCATTACAGGTATAAGGACTGCCTGCCTTATATCGACGAGCCGCCTGTTATAAACGCGGGGCTTTCGTTTAAGCCGGCAAAACAGCTGGAGCTCACTTTTGACACGCGTTATATAAACTGGACCGATGTCAAGATAGCGCGCCTGGCCCCCGATAACGGCGGTTTCGGATGGCGCGACCAGTGGGTATTCGCTACAGGCGCGGAATACGGCTTATTTAAGGACAGGCTGAAATTGCGCCTCGGATATAATTACGGAAGATCCCAGATCCAGCCGCATGTCGCCTTCGCCAATTCGCTTCTACCGCTTATCATGGAGCATCATCTTACGAACGGTTTTTCTTACGCGTTGACCAAAAAACTGTCGGTCGATCTTACATGGGAACACCATTTCTTCAATTCCATGGCGGATAAAGGATGGGGAGATATCACCAGCCAGGCCGGCGCCGGTTCCAAGATAAGCGCGGCAGTTGATGTAATCAGCGTCGGGGCATCATACAAATATTAAAAGAGGTCCATGAGGTTTATACTGTCGGTGTTGATATGGGCGCTCGGTGTGATCATCACCGCGGCCGCCTTCGCCGCAAGTTGGGCCATCAAGGTTTGGCCATTTCCTATAGCCGGAAGGCAGAGGCTTGTTCACGCGCAATGTTTCTGGTGGTCGGATGCCCTGATGGCGCTGAATCCATTCTGGAAGATAAGGGTGGAAGGGCTCGGGAATATTGACTATAACCGCACGTACGTCATAGTAGCCAACCACCAGAGCCTCGCCGATATCATCATAATCTACCGTACGCATATGTACTTCAAATGGGTGGCTAAGGAAGAGCTTCTGAAAGTTCCTTTCATAGGCGGCCTTCTCCGCGTCAATGACCATGTCCTGCTCTCGAGGGAAGATTTAAGCAGTATTAAAGAAGTATACCGTAAAGCGGCCGAAAATCTGAGAAGCGGTATATCGATGCTGTTTTTCCCCGAAGGGACCCGTAGCAGCACGGATGAGATGGGAGAATTTAAGAACGGAGCCTTTAAGCTCGCCATAAAAGAAGGTATACCTGTCCTGCCGGTATTTATAGGCGGCACCAGGGAAGCGATCCCTAAAGGAGGGTTTGTATTCAAGGCCAAAGTATCGGGCAGGGTCGTGGTCCTCCCCCCGATCGAGACGTCGGCTCTTAGTACAGCCGATTATTCAGCATTGAAAGACAAGGTCCGCGCGCAGCTTAAGGATGTTTCGGATTTTTTATTGCGCCGGCGGCACGCTGAGGGTAAAATAAAAAGCATATGAGAAGAATATTTCTTTTGACCATAATAATAATATTCATAGCGATGGGCGCTTATGGTTTCGGTGTCATACAGAACTGCTTCAAACCCACCGAGGCTATATCGCCCTGCAAAGTGAATATAATGGTGCGGACCGCCAGGTGGAAAGAACTGGAGAAGGAGATAAACAAGACCCTTAAGCGTTTTAACGGAACCGCGGGGGTCGTAATCAATGACCTTGACCTGAACTGGGAGATCGCCATAAATGAAGATAAGGTGATACCGTCTGCCAGCATGGTGAAGATCCCCATAATGATGGCCTACTACTGCGCTTCCCGCAACGGCCTGGTAGATCTTAATGCCAGGATACGCCTGACCGATAAATTAAAAGCGCCCGGGTCCGGAACGCTGAAGAATGCGGCTTCCGGGACGGATCTCTCCGTTGAAGAGATGATGATCCTTATGATCACCCAGAGCGACAATACAGCGGCCAATATCCTCATAGACTATCTCGGCATGGATAAGTTGAATTATTATTTCTCCGCTATGGGCCTGAAGAATACCAATCTGTCGCGAAAGATGATGGATTTTAAGTCGAGAAAAGCCGGGGTAGAGAATTACACTACTGCCCGGGATATCGCGTTTCTTCTTTATAAATTATACCGCAATAAATTTCTGGATAAGGCTATGTCCCAGAGATGCCTTAAGATACTGGCATGCCAGAAGGTCAATGACCGGATCCCGAAGAAACTGCCGGAGAAGGTCACGGTGGCGCATAAGACCGGGCTCGAGAGAGGCCTCTGCCACGACGCCGGCATTGTCTATACCGATAAAGGGAACTTTTTGATATGTGTGCTGGTAAACCACAATGACAAGACCGCCGCGGCTGCGAAGAGCCTGATCTCCAGGATATCTTTGCTTACATATCTATATCATAACGGGGAGTGAGGATTGAAGACGATACTGGTGGTGGAAGACAATAAGGACCTGAGGGACATACTCAAGAAGAGGCTGGAATACGAGGGGTATCTTGTAAACCTGGCCGAGGACGGATATGTGCTTCTGGGCAGCCTGAGGTCCGGCAAAGAACCCGACGCCATCATCCTGGATCTTATGCTCCCCGGGCGCAGCGGCGTGGAGTTATTGGGCACACTCACTTCTACGTGGAAGATGACGAAGATATATATATTTTCCGCCCATCCGGAATATCAGGAGCGGCACGGGCTTAAAAATTATGATATCGCCGGGTACTTCCTGAAATCCGACGGTATAGATAATCTCATAACAACGATAAAAGAGGATCTCGAGGGGACAGAGTGGGAAAAGTAAGGCTCTCGATAAACGTAAAGATAACCCTTCTCTTCCTTATGCTCTCCGTCCTACTGATCGGCACGATCGGATTTATCAACTATACATACAGCAAAGCCGACCTGGAGGAGAGGATACTGTCGGACCTGGCCGCTATCTCCAATTCCAAGGCCACGGCCATAGGAATATTGCTGGAAGAAGACTATGAGGACCTGCTCGATGTCACGGGCAGGTCAATGATTAAGGGCGCATTACAGGCGATTGAGGAGGGCTCAGGCGAGACGGCGAAGCTGAGGTCGAGGATCCTGGAGTCGGTCTCGACGGCTAAGGAAGCATCCAAGACCATCGAAGATATAACGATAATAGGCATGGACGGAGTCGTGATAGCGTCGACCGATCCGGCGGCGTCGGGCACAGACCTCTCTGAAAGCATTTTTTTCATCAGCGGCAAACAGGGATTTCATTTGAGCGCCCCTTATATGCGCAGGGGCGTTTTTGTTTATGAGATGTCAGCGCCGATAACCGGTCCGGGGAAAGGCAGCCGGGATATTGTCGGCGTGGCAAAGATGATAATAAATGAAACGAGATTATATGATATCCTGCGCGACTACTCCGGGCTGGGCTCTACGGGTGAAACCATACTGGGACAGCGTAAGGGGGGAGATATAGTATTTCTCGGGCCCATGCGCCACCGGCAAAATATGAGGATAAGGCTGCGTATTCCGTTAAAATCTATGTTTGCCCATCCTATGAAACTGGCCATCGGCGGGAAGACCGGCTTTGCTACGGGCAGGGACTACCGCGGACAGGAAGTGTTTGCCGCCTATTACCATATTCCTTTAAGCGATTGGGGGCTTGTGGTAAAGATCGATAAGCAAGAAGCCTTTCAATCTATATATAACCTTCGCCTCCAGCTGATACTCTTCAGCGGCCTGCTTTTTCTTTTAAGCGCGCTGGCCATTATGCAGCTGGCCCGTTATATTACCGATCCAATCGAGGTCCTGCACCAGGGGACGCGCATAATTGCTGACGGCAACCTGGGCTACCGCGTTAAAGTGAGCACAAGCGATGAAATAGGCGAGCTGGCTTCGTCTTTTAATGATATGGCCGCGCATTTGCAGAAGATAACCGTTTCGGTAGACAGGCTCAATGAGGAGATAAAAGAGCGGAAGATCGCGGAAGAGAGACTGAACGAAGCGGTAAAGGTAAAGACAAATTTCATTTCTACAGTATCTCACGAGATCAGAACGCCTCTCGCCGCGGTAAAAGAAGGAATAAACATAGTCCTAGACGGTATCCTGGGGCCCGTGAATGACGAGCAAAAAGATTTTTTGGCGAGAACCAGGGCCAATGTGGACAGGCTGACACGGCTTATCAACGAGATACTCGATTTCCAGAAACTGGAGTCCGGCAGGATGGTGCTTTATAAGGAAGAGAACGATATCGTCAGGGTCGCGAAGGAAGTATATCATGTCATGGCTCCTCTGGCCAGGCAGAAGGGCGTGGCTTTTAAAATAATCCCGGAAGACCACCTGCCGAAGGCGGTTTTTGACAGGGACAGGATCGCGCAGGTATTGACCAATCTTATCGATAATGCGGTAAAATTCACGGACAAGGGCGAGATATCCGTAAAGATTTCAAAAGGGCGGGATGACCTGCTCATTACAGTAAGCGATACCGGACGCGGCATTTCGCAGGAAGACATGCCGCGCCTCTTCAAAAGTTTTGAGCAGCTGGGTAAGGTGAGGGACAGCAGGGGCGGCACAGGCCTGGGCCTTGTCATCTCGAGGGATATAGTCGAATTGCATGACGGCAGGATGTGGGCGGAATCCGAGCCCGGCAGAGGCTCGGAGTTCCATTTTACATTACCCATTTCCACAGGAAACGTAAATTGATAATATCGAAGCGCCATAAGAAGGTGCCTCTTAAGACGAGAGTCTTCAGGAGAGTGGAGGACACTCCGCCGGAGGCCTGGGAAAGGATATATCCCAGCGTATTGGAAGGGTATAATCTATTTAAGACCATAGATGAATCCGGGCTGGAACAATTCTCCCTGTATTATATACTGGCATATGACGGCAGGAAAGTAGTAGGTATCGCGCCGTGCTTCATGCTTAACTACTCGCTCGACACAAGCATCAACGGCCCTCTTCGGCGGTTGTCGAACGCGGTAAAAAAGATAAGGCCGAATGTTTTCAGCATAAAGGCTTTTACGTGCGGGATGCCCCTTGGCCCGGGCAAATTCGGCATATCCGGCGACAGGGACAGGGTGTTCCATGTCATATTAAGGCGCATGGAGCAGATCGCCAAAAAAGAGAAGTGCGCGGTCGTGGCATTCAAAGATTTCGACCATTCCTACGCGCAGGCGCTCGACCCTATCCAGCGGGAGGGTTATGCTAAATTCGACAGCCTGCCGACGACCGAGATGAACATATGGTTTAAGGACTTTGAGGATTATCTCAGGACGATAAGCGCCGCATCGAGATATGACCTGCGCAGGAAATTCAGGAAGGTGGACGGCCATGTGAAATTTGACATGAAGATCGTAGATACGCTCGATGACCATACTCTGCGCGAGGTGTATAAGCTCTATCTCGACATAGTGGACAAGCACGATATGGGATTTGAGCTCCTTCCCATGGCATTCTTCAGGAACCTGTCCAGGAACATGCCAAAAGAGACTAAGTACTTTCTGTGGCATCTCGACGGGAAACTGGCGGCGTTTGTGCTCTGCCTTATATCGGAAGACCGCCTCATAGATTATTATGTAGGCATGGACTATTCCGTAGCGCACAGATACCACCTGTATTTCATAAAGTTCCGAGATGTAATGAACTGGTGCATAAAGCACGGCATAAAGACGTATGAGATGGGAGTTACCGGTTATGAGCCGAAAAGAAGGCTCGGTTTTGAATTCATACCCCTGTATATCTACGCCAAGCTGCGTAACAGGTGGATGAGGCCGATATTCAAATTCTTCTGCCAGTTCCTTAAATTCGAGAATTTCGATCCGGCGCTGAAAGAAGCCAGAAAGAAAATTTCGCAAAGGGGCCTTAAATGAGAACCGGCGGCCTTACATTAAAGATATTCCTGCTCATAGTGCTGAATGACATCGGAGATACAGTGGCCCAGCTTCTCATGAAGAAAGGGCTTCTTCATACAGGAATAGGCGATATTACGCCGGGTAATTTTACCGAGTTTGTGGCCGGTAATGCGGCGTCGCCGCTCGTTTGGGCGGGGATGGCCATATTTATCCTTAACTTTTTCATATGGATAGTCGTGCTATCCAGGGTGGATTTAAGCATCGCAATGCCCGTCGGAAGCACATCATATATATTCGTGCCTCTGGCGGCCATGTTCTTTCTGCATGAAGCTGTGAGCCCGTTAAGATGGGCAGGCATCATATTGATAGCAGTGGGCATACATTTCGTGTCGCAGAGCAAGAAGCCCGGGGAAGGGAAGGCTCCGGCATGATAAAAGTCCTCGTATTTGTCATAATATCCGAGATCTGGACCGCTATAGGGCAGGTGCTTTTTAAAAAGAGCGTCAATTCGTTAGGAGTTCACAGCCTTCGCGGGATAAGGAACCAGAAGCGCTTCCTGAAGAACGTGCTCACGCATCCGTCGATATGGATGGGCCTTTCATGCATGGTGGCGGGCATGCTCGTATGGCTGATGGCGCTGGCGCAGGGAGATCTCAGCCTGGTCTATTCGGCCGGAAGCATTCAGTATGTGATGATACTTTTCCTGGCCCATTATCTCCTGGGCGAGAAGATCGACAGGATGAAGTTCATCGGAACATTCCTGGTATTCTTCGGCATAATACTCATTACCATAAGCTGATCCCGCCGCTCAACACAGCGGGCTTTAACCCGGAGATGGACGAAGCGGGATTTGCTCCGGATGAATGAATACCACCGGCTTTCAGGCCGGGGAGCTTCATATGACGAAAAAACTGATACATGTCCTCATAGCGCTTCTTTTGATCGTGGCAGGCGCCATATCTTATCTTGGCTCTGTTACGCTGCCGATAAAGATCCATACGATAGTTACGGAAGAGATAGAGAGGGCCACTGGCAAGAGAGTGTTTATCGATTCCGTACATTTCAATATCCTTAAGGGGCTTATACTCGACAGGGTCATCATCTACGACAGCCATTCGATACTTATCTGGGCCAAAAGCATATCCTGCGGCGTGCCTTTTTCGGCGATATCCGGGCAGAAATTTGCGATCCCCTCGGTAACGGTCGAATCGCCGGCGGTATATCTTGAGCGCCGGGCGGATAATTCATTTAACCTGGGTGAGCTTTTGCCCGGCAGCGGCGCCCATGCGGCGGCCCTCGCATTACACAGGATGGCCGTAAGGAATGCCCGGGTGATATTCATAGACCGCACAGTTGAGCCGGCTTTCATCGAACGGATCGATGATCTTGATATGAAGGTAAAGTTTTCCCAGCCCGATACGGCGGCTCTCGAGCTTACGTGCGAAATCCCGCTGTCTGTCCCGGCCCGCCTGAAATTCTCCGGGGTATATCTGGTATCCCGGGGAAAACTTGCCGGCCGCGGCGAGGCTGAAAGGCTTTCCCTGAAAGAATTCAGGGACTATTATAAAGAGGCCGGCATCGATTTCCCGTCCGGCACGGTGGATGTCTCCGCGGACCTGCGCGCAGACGAAAAATGCCTGGAGATCGAACTTGACGGACGGCTTAAGAGCTTTTGTGCCGATATGGACGGATTTAAGGTGAAGATGGAATCCGGCATAAAAGCGATGGCTTCATATGATTTTAAGGAGAAGGCCCTCGAATACGCCGGTAAACTCGACGTCCGCTCAATGGACCTCGACGGCCTCGAGGCCATAGGGAAACTGGAGAACCTTAAGGCGCATATCGAATTTACCGACTCCAGGATGTGGTCCGAAGATATTATCGTTGACGCTTACGGTATCAGATGGGATTCCAAAGTGAATATCGTTAACTTTGCCCGGCCCATTGTGGATATCTACGCGAGCGCCGGATCGCATTTAGGCGCTGTACAGAAGATGCTGAAGGACGAGTTCGGGATAACACTGCCTACGGAGATCTCAGGGAAGGCGGATATCGCTCTCGCCATGCACTCCGAACCGGAAAAACCTTTTAAGATGAACGGATACCTGGCCTTCCGGGGCGCTACGATGAGCCTTGGCTCCGGGAACTTTCCTCTCGAGGCTTTAAACGGCGAAGCGCAATTCGACTTAAACGGCGCCAGGTGGTCGAAAGTAGCGCTTAAGTACCGTGAAGTTCCCTATACTGCCTCGGGTCGTTTATCCGATTTTTCGGCCCCTAAGATAGAGCTTGACGTCGCCTCTAAGGATCTCTCTTTTGCTTCTACCTTCTCTCCGAAGGAAAAGCAGATCACTCTATCCAGCCTCGAGGGGCGTTATTTCAATTCCACATTTTCTATTACGGGAGCCATAGACCTGGTGGAGCAGAATGCTATCGATGGTGATATTAAAGGTGAACTGAAGCTCCGGATGAGCGACCTGAGAAAGATGGTAAAAAGTTCCGCGGGATTGCAGAAGATGAAACCTGAAGGCACGATAACCGCGACATTCGGATTAAAAGGCCAGATAAATGCCCTGAAGACTTGCGATGCCAAAATGAAGATTAAAAGCGACCATCTATCCATACACGGGATAACAATGACGGATATGATAATGGATTATTCCCAGCAGGACGGAATGGGGCAGATAAAGTCGCTTAAGGCCGATTTCTACGGGGGCAGCCTCTTCGCGACCGGAAAGATCGACTGGACCGCCAGGGCCATGCCTTATGCCGTGAGTTTTGACGCCCTCGATGTAAAGCTTGAGGACCTGAAAGCGGACACGGATTTCAGGGACAGGGAGGTTTCGGGCAGGATGAAGATCCTGGCCCAGCTTTCAGGCACAATAAGGGATGCTTCGAGGTTCTCGGGCACGGGCCGAATATCGATCGCCGACGGAAAATTATGGCAGCTAAATCTTTTTCAGGGCATAGGGACCCTGATATATTCGAGCGACTTCAGCGATATTGTCTTTACGCAGGGATCGCTCGATATGGAGATAGGCGGAAGAGAAATAAAGGTAAAAAATTTCATGCTGAAGAGCGATCTTCTCGATCTCTATGGCGCGGGCGTGATAGGATACGATAGGTCCATTAGCGCGATTGTGCGGCCGGAAGTGAAGGAAGATGCCATAGGCGGGACCAAAGAACGCATTGCGAAGGCGGTGAGTGGGAACACCGCCATTAAGATAACAGGCACTCTCGAGAACCCCGAATACAAGGCCCAGGCCAATTTCGCGGACGTTGTGGGCGGTATCGCCGGCGCCATATTCAATCAGTAGATGTGTTTCTGAACAAATCGGAAATCTGTTCCGGCGAGGGTAGCTCCTTTTTCAGGTCTTTAGGAAGTTTTGTTGTTAACCTGTAAGTTGCCACGCCTATGGGTCTTCTCATATCTCGAAGCGCGTATTCAACTATCGTTCTATTTTTGTCCTGGCAGAGAATGATACCGATCGATGGATTTTCATCGCGTATTTTTACCAGATCATCCAATGCCGCGAGATAGAATTGCATCTTACCGGTATACTCAGGGATAAATTTTCCTGTCTTGAGCTCAATCGCCACGAGACATTTCAGATGGCGGTGGTATAAAAGAATATCTATAAAAAATTCATTCCCCTCTATTTCTAAACGGAATTGATTGCCCATGAACGCGAATACACCTCCCATCTCAACCAGGAAGCGGTTTATTTTGGCGAGTAATCCCCGCTCCAATTCGAATTCATTATGATCTTCTCCGAGTTCTAAAAAATCAAAGGCATATTCATCCTTGACTGCCAACTTTGCCTGATAGCGAATCTTATCCGGAAGAGCCTTATTAAAATTGGTCTGATTCAGAAGGGTCTTTTCGTATGACTGGTTCTCTATTTGAAGAGCAAGGACATTCTTTGTCCAGCCGAATTTACGGGTCATACGGATGTAAAATTCACGCTCCAAAGGGTCTTTACAGCGCTCCATAATAACGACATTATGAGTCCATCCTATTTCTGCAACCAGTGGTTGCAGTTTTGTATCCTTGTTGTAGAGCGTAAAGAAGGTACGCATATACCATATATTTCGTGAAGAGAACCCATGCATCCCCGGAAATTCCTTTTGCAAGTCCTTAGCAAGATTCTCCACAACTGATTTACCCCAGCCGTATTTTTTTTGCTTTGCCATAATTAACGAGCCGATATCCCAATAGAGAGCTATCAGTTCCTTATTAACGGCCCTCAGGGCATCGTATTGAGCCTTGTGAATTCTTTCTTTGACTTCCTGCAGCAGGTTCTTATAATTCGTAACGTCCGAAGCTTTTCCCATAGATTTCTCCTTTTTTGTAATATGAGTAAAAACAAAAAATCCCGCCCGAATCTTTTTAAAGATTCAAGCAGGATATAGTACCCTATTACAAACGCAGACCCAATATACCATATTGTATGTTTCTGTCAAGAGGATTCTTCTGGGGGAATAGAATAGGATTGTTAGGCCATAAAAAATTAAGCTAATCTAGCCTTGTCGCTCATAATATTGATGATATACTTATAATAGGATTGATTCAATGGGGATTTCTTTACGGAGTAATATGCAAGAAACAGGCGGAGGAATTTTTTTTGATTTGTTAATTTAAGTGCTTAGAAAGATCTCCGAAAGAGATATTAATATGAATATAACCACCAGAGCTAATGGGATCTCGATTAAGAGCAAGCCATTCAAGGTGATGGTATCGCTAGTCACCCTGGTGGCTTTTTTATGTAATATGGCATTACCCGACACGGCCCGGGCTATCGAGATACCCTCGCTTCTATCCGGTGCCGCTCCGGTGCCGGTAAAAGAACTGCGTGTGGATACTTTCACCCTGTCTGAATATCTGGGACATGTCAGCAGCTCGTGGCAGGCGACGGATGACAGCGGTTTGCCGGTTAACCGGTTAGCCAGTTCGCCGGTTCAAAACCGACAAACCGACAAACTGACAAACCGGCAAACTATCATTCACATTCAGGACGCCCACTGCAACTACGCTGCCCAAAAGAGGATTTCCGATATAATCGGGTACCTCAACGAGGAGTATGGCATAGACACTGTAAATCTCGAAGGCGGCGCAAAGGGGTACGATCTTTCCGTATTCACGGATATAGCCGACAAGGCGGTCCGCGACAAAGTCTCCGACCATTTTGTCAAAGAGGGTCTCGTAAACGGCGCCGAATATTTCGCCGTGAATAATCCCGGTAAGGTCCGGCTGTGGGGCATAGAAGACGCGAAGCTCTATATGGAGAACCTGAAGATCTACAGAGACTCCCTCATGCATAAGGAAGAAGTGGACAGGCATCTTAAAACATTAAGCCTCATTCTCTCGAATCTTAAATCGAAGATCTATCCCAAGGATCTCCTCGATTTCGACATGAAGTATGGCGCGTACAAGGCCGGCAATCTCGAATTTAAAGAGTACCTTAACTCTCTTATAGATATAGCGAAGGGTAAGGCTATAGACATAAAGGCCCTGCCGAACATATATCTTCTGAATCAGACGCTCGAGGAAGAGGGCGGTATCGATTTCAAAAAAGCCAATAGAGAGCGCGACGAGTTGATCGACAGGATCCAGAAGAAACTCTCCAGGAATGCCCTCGAGGAGTTCGTGAAAAAGACGGTCGACTTCAGGTCCGAAAAACTCTCCCAAAAAGAGTTTTATTCCTATCTCATGGCAAAATTCGATGAGAGCGAGATTCTTCCCGCGGAATTCCGGGAGCTACGGAAGTACATCTCATACATCTCCATGTACGATGCAATAGGCAAAGATAAAATAATGGGAGAGATCGAGGCGCTCGAGAGCAAGATACGGGATGCGCTATGTCGCAATGACGAAGAGAGGCAGTTATGCGCGCTATCGAAGAACCTAATCTTATTGAGAAAAATCTTTGGCATCACTTTAACTAAGAGCGACTACAGTTATTATAAAGCGAACGAAGACGCTTTCGATATCCGCAGTTTCACCGCGTTCATAGACAGGAATGCGCCGCTCTACGGCATAACCGCGAAACTCGATAACAATGCCGGCAACCTCGACCAATACCGAAGGGATATCGGGCGTTTCTACGAGTATTCTTTCAAGCGCGACGACGCGTTTATCAATAACATCACATTCCAAAACCGGCAAACCGGCAAACCGACCAACTGGCAAACTATATTGATAACCGGCGGTTTTCATACGGAGAATCTGCTGGAGCTCTTCAAGAAGCAGAATATCTCATACATCTCCATAATGCCCAACTTCAAAAATTACGACGGCTACAGCAGCCCGTATTTCAAGATCTTAAGCGGCGGATCGGTGGACGAGGTAGAGCAGGCCATCAGCCCTTACATATCTGCCATGCAGGTTCCGAGCCACCTGGCCCCCATAGAGGGGGCAGTGGACGCGGCCGGGCTTAAGATGTTTGCGGTGAAAGTCGCCATTCAGCGTATTATGGCGGAGAAGAGCATCAATGGTGTCTCCATTGTGAAGGACGGCAAAGTGCTTGTCAAAGTCGGGGATCCGACGGATGCCGAGAAGAACTCCGTTGAACTGGATGAGCTTCTGAGTATGGCCAGGGCGAAGCCAGTGCCCGCCGCCGCACCGGTTGCCGTGCCGGCCGAGCCGGGCAAGTCTGTCTCCGCGCCGGCTGCGTTGAAAGTCACAGATTTTGGAATAGCCAGTGATAATAGCGTAGGGGTGACACGAACGCAGCACGTGGCATTTCATGAAGCTGGTCGTTTTCCCGATATTCTAAGCGATATCGCTGCCACTATGGGTGCGAAAACGCGGGCAGACGGAAAGTTTGACCTGCGAGAAACCGTGAGACAGGCAGGTGGTCGCATAACAACCGTATACGGAGAAGTATACATAACCGACGACGGGATATTGGTAGTAATTGATAGCCGTTTTCAAAAAGACCATGCCGGCAGGGGTGAACAGGCTGTTTATGCTAGCACAAACGCGAAGGCGCAACACGAGATTGCCGAGTTACGGTTGTGGAAAGATTTTGCGCTGCAAAACGGTATTGCTACTTCCGAAGATATACAAAGTGGACTCCTGGGGATGAAATTGAGAGAGTGGATGAATGACAAATCCGTTGGCAATGCTGTATTGGCTGAAAGAGGGCGACTAATAGGAGAGAGGGCTAATGAGTTCCATAACAGAGGGTTGGCCGTCGAAGTAGAATATAATAAAGTCCTACTCGGAAAACTGTACGTAAATAAAGGCGTCGTGGATATGCTCAAGGTTCTTATAGCGGGAGGGCTCCGGAAGGAATTAAGCCGGGAGGCATTGACAAAATGGATCGAAGGCATAACCGTTTCATCGGCATCGTATATCTATAAAAATTGGGAAACCGCCGGTATTCTTTACCGTGGTACACTTCCAAATGGTAATGAGATATATATTTTAGTAAGAATGGAAAATGATAAAGTGAAAAGCGTTTCTATCAACATGGACCATATCCGTGGCCCTATGTATGCGGGAGCTCAATATCTGCAAGTACCCAACGCCTTGGCTGAGTCCGCGGCAAAAGCACTAGCGTCTAAGGGTATCCAGGTTTCCGCTGAGATTCAGGCAACCGGATTTGTAGTAATAAAACCATTTATTGAGTCGGAAGATGACAAGGCGGATTTTGAGAAAGCACTCGACAACTATCCCATCATCAAGGAATTTTTGCTCATCATGATAGAACGAGGCATAGGCCCTCACCTGACGCAAAGTTATGCTGTATTTAGGCAAGCAGGGGGCGCACACCAATGGCGCGGAAATATCTATAAAGGCACATATACTTCTCACCATATCAGCGAAATGATACATGAGTATATACATGCCGTTTACGACAAGCTCAGCGAAGACCAAAAAAGAGAGATTGAATTATATTTCAGACAGAATCATCCGGAGCTGGAAAATATATTTAAGAAGAGGTTATATAAAGGGCAAGACGTTAATTATGCAACAGAGGGCCTGGCCTATTATCTTCAGATGGCTTTGGATGGAAAGCGGGAAAATGCAGGATTTAAGACTGAAGATGGAAAAGTGTTCAGCCTAGTCCTGGCAAACGAAGATCTGGATTTCTTCGAAAAGCTCGGTCTGATTAACGAGGGAATGAAAAATAAGATCAAATATCAACTTGCGGAGAAGCAAGGTGATATTGCTCAGCAGCGGATTATTGCGGAAGCTCTCCCCGAGAAAGTGGAACAGGCCGCAGAAGTCGATTTCATCGTCGCCAGCGAAGGGCCTGCCGCCGCGCCTGTTATCGAGGTTACGCCGGCCCCGCTTGATGATTTTGTTAAAAATTCCACCGTATTTAAAAAGATAGCCGATGCCTTGCTCAAAGAAACCGCCGAGAAGGACAAAGAATTTAGTTTGGTTATAAATCCAGGAGATATAACTAATTCCGGTGCAGATGAGCTCACATCAAAAATAGTTGAGGGTGACTATAATGGGGCAAGAGGTAATAGAGATGCAAACATGGGAGGACTAGAGATTCATACACATCCTCTATCAGTATGTGCAATCCCAAGCGACGGCGATATTAATATTATGAAAACAAAAAAAGGTGTTGCACATATGATCCTTTGGAATGATGTCATCGTTTATGTTAAAAACGCTGAAAACATTGACTATGACAAATATCTTAGCGGAGATATGATCGAACAGCTTCAAAAGAATGCGGTAACTAAAGTATTCAAGATTAAGCGCGACAGTAATGGCTCAATTATAGATATAAGCGACATAGCCCCCGAGCACTGGTTCTCTGCGATGTTAGGGATGGATGAAGAACAGGCACCATTACAGAGTAAAAACAGGCTTAAAGATGCTTCAGAAAGAGAAAGCAATCTTATTAAAGGCTATACCAGAGAAGAACTTTGTAAGGAATTTGAAAATATTACCCACGAAATAAAAAATGCCCATATAAATTTATCTTTAACTTTCAGGCCTTACAGATCAATGGTGGAAGCGAATGAAGCTCTTAAGCAGTTTATCGGTGGACAAGAAAACTCACGTCAGCTTCTATCCGCAGCGGAAAAATCTATGAAGCCAGGAGTTAAAAATATATCAGACCTTCAACGTATCACTGAAACGCTTAAAATTCTCCTTGTGAGGCGGTTAGTTATTGTAAAAAAACTGAAGGAAAATAACATTAGCATACCGACTTCCGAACCGGTAAAGGATGTTGCTACGCTTATCGTTATTGCACAAAAAGAATACAACTATTTCCTAAAATACGAGATGGCATTGGCTCAGATTAATAACGATTTGGCTAATAATGATGTAGAATCTGCACTTAAGATTGCTCGGGAAATACTTGCTCAGCAGATACCAGTTTATATGTATATCTTGGGAGGAGGGTGGCAACATGTCGCATTCGAGCCTGCCGCCGCACCGGCGATACTCGGCGATATGCCGCAGATTGGCGCGGACCCGAGCCTCGAGGAAAGATTGGCGCTCGCGGCTTATGTGGACGGGAAGGCGAAAGAGGCAGGAGTCCGAAAAACGCTCTCAGCGATTAAGTCGTCATTAACTGAGCGAAGTCGCGATGTCGAATTGGCGCTCGGAGCGGCGTTGGAGACAAAAGCCCTGGGTTATGTGACGCCCGAGGATATGAATGTCGTCACCCAATTTGTCGATCTGCGTAAGAGCAGTCCCGCTAATACCGCGACCAAAGAGATATCAAGCTATTTGCGCAAACCCGCCGGAAAATATAATGGGGCGAACTGTGAATCCGTAATAGGCAAGATAGGCATAGAAGAGAGTGAAAGTGATGCGGAGGAGATAATAAAGACGATTGATCGAACGATAGATACTATGAATTCCGGTAAAGATCCCAGGGCTATATTTGAAGTGCCCTCGTGGATGGAAGATCGTTTTCTCGCTGCATGCCGCGCCAAGGGGCTATTAAAAGAGAACACCAAAGGAGTCAGTATAATGCTGAATGATCCCAGGATGAGAGTCCAGATTTTGGCCCAGGAAGGAGACCCCGATGTCAGGACTCAATTTAAGTTTGGCATCTCGGCGCTCGAATGGGTTCGCAGGGAAGAAAAAGGCATAGCTAGGGAAGATGCCGATAAAGCGCTATTAGACTTGATTGCATTTATGGTTGACGGCGATCTGGGCCCTCGCGATCCCGGCTCAATTCTTAAAGATCTGTTATTCAAAGGTGTTATGAAACTTCGCAAGATAGACTGGAGTATCATGGACAAGGATCGTAAGGCTTGGGAAGCCGTTGCGCAGGCGCTGTAAGCTGGGAGAGATTGCTTCTCCCGCCATCTGTCAACCGTGGGCGGGATCGCAATGACGATGAGATAAAAAATAGGGACAGTCCCCACCTCGGTAAGATAACCGTCCGGGGACAGTCCCTATTTTTTATTGCAAATCCGACCGGGATAAGATATAACTATACCATGCTTAAAAAGATACTGGCGTTTACTGCGGTATTATTGGTCCTCGTTGCGGCAGCCGCGCCGGCCAATGCCGGTGAAAAAGATGTTGCCAGGCTCATTTATTTTTATTCGCCCAGCTGTGAGCATTGCGCAAGGGTCAGGGCCAATGTAATTCCTCTCATAGAGAAGTATTACAGCGACAGCCTTGAAGTAGCCTACAGTGATATCAGCGAGCCCGAAAGTTACAAAGAGCTATTCGACCTTAAGCACAAGTACAGCGACGACGAGAAGACCGTATTTCCGGTGCTCTTCATGAACGGCCGTTTTATCGACCAGCGGGATATCGAAAGCGGGGGCGATAAGGCCATATTTTCATTCATAAAAGATTCGATAAATTCCCGCGCCGCCGAGAAGAAGGGCTTTGTCAAGGCGGACATTATCGAGTATTTCAAAAAGATCAAGCCTCTGGCTATTCTGGGAGCCGGCCTTGTAGACGGCGTAAACCCCTGCTCGTTTACAGTAATAGTATTTTTCCTGTCATTCCTCGCATTACAAAGATATGACCATAAGACGATAACGTGGGCGGGATCCGCATTCATCCTGGCATGTTTCATAACATATGTTGCGATAGGGCTGGGTGTACTGGCGCCGCTCTATGCTTTCAAGGGATTCAGGACCGTTACACAGGCCATCAATTCGACTATCGGTGTTCTCAGCATTGCGTTAGGGGCCCTGTCTCTGTATGATGCTTTGAAATTTATGAAGACAAAGAATCCGGAGGACAGCATACTCCAGCTTCCCAAGAGGGTAAAAAACAGTATCCATAGTATCATCGGCAGTGAATACCGGGTTACAAAAGAAGGGGGAGAACAAAAAATAGCGAGATCCTCATCGAAGATATTCTTCGGCGCGTTGGCGATAGGTTTTTCCGTATCGATACTCGAGTCGATCTGCACGGGGCAGTTATATCTGCCTACCATAATATTTGTCCTGAAGACATCTCCTTATAAGCTGCAGGCACTGGGCTATCTTTTTGCCTATAATCTTATGTTTATACTTCCGATCTGTGTAATATTCCTTTTTGCGCTGGCGGGAATGACGTCTCACGGTTTTGCTTCCATCATGAAAAAGTATTTCATCGTGATCAAACTGGCGATGGCGGCGCTCTTTATAGTGCTGGGCGCCTCGCTGGTATGGGCTGAAGAAGCGGACGCCCCGGCAGTTAACGCTCCGGCGCGGCAGAAGACCCATTCGAATGTTGTCATAGACCCGAACTCCTATGATTTCGGCAAGGTCAAGCAGGGTGAAGTGTTGAAACATGACTTTATGCTGAAAAATAATGAATCAGAAACCATCACTATTAAGGAAGTAAATACCTCGTGCGCGTGCGCTTCGCCCAAGGTGGACAAGAAGACGATAGCTCCGGGGGAATCGGTGCCTGTAGGGATCGTATTTGATACAAGAGGATATTCCGGAATAAAGAAGCGGCAGTTATTCGTCCACACCGATTCCAAGAAGAACCCGCTCGTTATATTCGAGGTAGAGGCGGATATACAGTGGTGATGAGGAGCTAACTTTTTTTAACAGAAAAACTTGACAATTTCAAAATACGAGATATATTAATATACAGCCTTTGAACACAGGTTTAGGGGCTTGTGATAATATAGGTAATACTATAGATAGTGTAGTGGAATGAAAGGAGGCAGTATGAAGAAAGCGGTATTATGCATGGCATTGGTCGCGGCATTCGTGACTATGTTGTGCGGCGTCTCGTACTCCGCGTCTGATGCCGAGTGCGGACCGTGTAAAAAATTTACAAAATGCATAGGTGAAACGTTCACCTTTGACGCGACAAAGTCCTGCGCCAATACATGCGGGCCTTGTGCTCCGAGACTGTGCTACAGGTGGGATTTTGGAGACGGTTGCACGGCTGAAGGCGCATGCGTGACTCATTGTTACGAGAATTCGGGTGAATATATGGTGAAACTGACCGTAACCGATGACTCGGGCCTGCCATGTGACAGCGACTCCATTACTCAAATGGTAAAAGTAAACTGCCCCCCGAAAGCCATATTTACAGGACCGGATTGCGCTTGCTGTGGAATGGAAGTTACATATGATGGTTCCGGTTCTTCAAGTGAGACTTCAAAAGTCTTGAATTATAACTGGTGCTTCAGTGATGGGGCGACTTACGATGGGCCGATTGCGAAGCATACCTTTACATGCGGCGGCTGCCAGAAGGTTATGCTTACGGTTGATGACGGCTCATGCAGCAACTGCTGTGTGGATACCGCCTGCATGGACGTAAGGGTAAATACCGCTCCTTGCGTGGATGCCGGAAATGATATATGCCTGACCTGCATACCTCAGGGCCAGGATTTCTGCGTAAATCTTAAAGCTTGCGGAAGTGACGCGGAAGGCGATTGCCTTACCTATATGTGGAATTTCGGCGATGGATCTTCTGCCGAAGGCCAGTGCGTAAGTCACACATATGCCGATCCCGGAAACTACAAAGTAACGGTGGTTGCCAGCGACGGCTGTAACTCCCCCTGCAGTACCGGTTCGGATTGCTTGACAGTATATTGTTCCAGGCAGCCGTGCGCGGAAGCGGGCGTAGAGCATGTGATATGCGTCAACACTCAAGCTGAGTTTGACGGCTCGAAGTCTGTAGCCGGTCCCGGAGCTAATTATATATGGGATTTTGGCGATGGCGAAAAGGCCAACGGCGTAAGGGCCTCGCACGCTTATGATGCGGGCGGACATTATGAAGTCACCCTTACCGTGGAAGACGGCGAATGTTGCTCATATGATTCCACCTGCGTAAAGGTGAATGCCGGTCCGGTCGCGGCTCTCTGCGGCCCTGAAGAGGCTTGTACCGGTGAGAACATATCGTTTAATGCCACCGGTTCTTGCGATCCTGATGGCGATTGCATAACCTATAATTGGGATTTTGGCGATGGTACGACTTGCGCCAATGGCGGTCCCAAAGTCTGCCATATGTACGAAAAGGGCGGAAAGTACACCATCACGGTTTCTGTGGATGATGGGATGGGGCTTCCTTGCTCTGCCCACTCGGCAAGCACCAGCGTGACGATAAATGGCCGTCCAACGGCTGTTATCGCTCCATGTGACGCTTGCTGTGTCGGCAAAGAGATCCTCTGGGATGGTTCGGCTTCGAGCGATCCGGATGGGGATGCGTTGAAGTATTCGTGGGATTTCGGAGATGGAGCTACCGCTGAAGGCGCGAAAGCGACCCATGTCTATACCGCGAACGGTAACTACAAGGTCACGCTGAAAGTAGATGACGGCAAAGGCACCCCGTGTTCGGTGAATTATTCGATGTATACAGCATGTATACACGAAGGCCCGAAAGCGGATCTTTGCGTTAATTAAGAAGATAATGCCCTCAAGGCCTGCTTATGCCGGCCTTGAGGGTTGTAATTGTATTAAAACCATAGGAGGGAAGTATGAGGAAAGTGATATTGACGGTCATGGCTATATTTGTGGCCGCGATGTTTGCGTCAGTAGCTGTTGCCGCTACTTCGAGTCCGTGTACTACATGCGCGAAACCGTGCAACACATGCGCGAAACCGTGCAACACATGCGCGACGCCATGTAAGCCGCTTCCGAAAGTCTGTATCGATTGGAGATGGCCCAAAGTTACTCTTGATAAATGCGCCCCGTGCGCCCCGTGCGGACCGGTGTGCGTAATGTATAAGAGAGACGCGCTTGGCCAGAAAGTCCCGGTTCAGTCGATGACAGCTGTCGGCGATGCGAACACGGACACGGCTACAAAGTACGAAAATACGCTTATATCGGGGAATTAACATCTCTTAAAGCTAAGCGTTAGCTTACGACGGGCAAGAGGCCTCGAAACCTCTTGCCCGTTGTTATTGCGCGGAAATTCATGAAAAACAATTTCTTTATATTCAGGAGCTTCAGGGCGAGGATCACGTTCTTCCTTATACTTGCGATGATACTTGCCGGGGCCACTTCGAACTTTCTGGTATACCGCTATGCGCTTCATTTCCAGTTCGAACAGCTTCGCGAAAAACTCATGACTATAGCCCAGACGGCCGCCCTTACGGTAGACGCCGATGAACTTCAGGCTATCCCGCTTGAGAAAGGTGGGGTGGACAGCCTTCAGTTCAAGACGGTCTCCGGGAAATTGGCCAGGATAAGGAAAGCCATCCCTGCCATAAGGCATATCTACATTCTCACCAGGACTGAAAAACCAGAAGTATTTAAGTTTATGGCGGATGCCGACGCCGGAAAGAGTAATGAGGGGCCGGTAACTTTTCCGGGAGATGAATATGACGCTTCAAAGTTCCCGGAAATGATAAATGCGTTCAATGGGCCTTCGGCGGACAGGAAGCTGGACGAGGATGATTGGGGGGTATTTCTTTCCGGATATTCGCCTTTATATGACAGAGACGGTGCTGTTATCGCCGTGCTGGGTGTAGATATGAAGGCTCAGGATGTATATGATATGCAGAAGGATGTTCATAACAGGGCGTTAGCTGTACTTATTCTGGGCATTATCTTCTCGGTATTTTTGGGGGTGCTAATATCCGGAGGCGCTGCCGGGCAGATAAAAGAACTGATGAAGGGTGCAGAGCGTATCGCGAAAGGGGATCTCGAACACAGGGTGAAGATAAAGGGCGGCGACGAGCTGTCCCGCCTGGGAAACCTTTTTAACAGGATGTCGGTAAGCCTCAAGCATCATATGAAAGAGCTGGAGAGGACCACCGCGGAAAAAGAAAGGCTGGTGAAGGAGATAGAGATAGCCAGCGGCATCCAGAGGAGTTTTCTCCCGGATTTCGCTCCTAAGATACCCGGGTTGGAAATAGCGGCCCTAAGCCTGCCCGCGCGCGTTGTAGGCGGGGATTTTTATGATTTTATACCTCTTGCCAGCGGGAGGTGGGGGTTTGTCGTTGCCGATGTCTCCGGCAAAGGCGTGCCCGCCGCGCTCTTCATGGCCCTATCCAGGACATTGATGCGTTCGACGGCGGCGGGAGCGCTTACGCCGTCCGATGCGATAAACCATGCCAATAAGCTGATACTGCAGGACAGCAAGGCAAGCATGTTTGTTACGCTCTTCTACGCGATCGTGAACGCGGGCACCATGGTATTTCAATATGCCAATGCCGGGCATAATCCGCCGCTTTATGTTACCGACGGAAAAGATAATATAGTGTTTCTTAAGGCGCAGGGCGTCCCGCTCGGGATATCATCCGATATAGAATCAGCTACAAACGATATAACTCTCAAGAAGGGGGATATGGTCCTCATATATACCGATGGTGTTACTGAGGCGGTCAACAGCCGTGGCGAGCAATTTGAGATGGAACGGCTGGAGAAGATAGCGAAAGGGGCCAGGCATCTGCCGGCCCAGGGGATCATGGACAGGGTGATGGAAGGACTCAAGTCATTTGTAGGAACAGAACAGCAGTATGATGACATAACGATAATGGTATTGAAGGTGATGTGATGAAGTTTCATATTCTTATAGTATTTATTACGCTTTTTGCGCTGGTCATGGGCGTTGAAAGCGGCCTCTCTGTAAATGTGGGGTATGACGAATATGATTACTGGGAAGGTACGAGGACTATAAGGGTCTGCAGGAAGTATGACAGTGAAGGCCGCCTGAGGCAGAAGATATTTTACTGGGGTGACGGATCGACACTGCAGCAGGACCAGAAGTTTGATGCCAACGGAAATAAAGTGGAAGAGGTGCACTATAACGCGTCGGGCGCCCTGCAGGCCAATGTGGACGGGTGGGCGGCGATGAGGGCCCGTTATAATGATGATAAGCCGGTGCTCGAAAGTTTTTACGGCGATGACGGCCATATAATGGAACGTAAAATTTACAGCAGGTCCGGAAAACTTATTGCCAGGCAGATGATGGGGGATAAAGATTTCGACCCTTACGAGCAGTTCGAGGCAAGGCCTATATCGAACGAAAGGGTCTTATATTACGACAGGTCAGGGCAGCTTAAAGGCGCGGCAGGCGGGACACAGAAAAAATAATTTTATTATGTTTAAACATATATTCCGGACGTTGCGTTACCGCAATTTCCGGCTTTTCTTCGCGGGGCAGAACATATCGCTGACAGGCACATGGATACAGCAGGTAGCCATGGGCTGGCTCGTCTACAGGCTTACCAATTCCGCGCTCCTGCTGGGTATAGTGGGATTCTCCAGCCAGATACCGACATTTGTCTTAAGCCCGCTGGGCGGTATAGTTGCCGACAGATTTGACCGGCGCAAGCTTCTGGTAATTACACAATCCTTATCCATGATACAGGCGCTGGTGCTTGCCGCGCTCGTCTTCAGCGGCATGGTGCGCGCATGGCATATAATAGCCCTGGGTTTTATGCTCGGATGCATAAATTCATTCGACATACCCGTGAGGCAGTCTTTTCTTATAGAGATGGTAGAGAAGAAAGAGAATATAGGCAATGCCATAGCCCTTAATTCACTTATGTTCAATGTTTCGCGCATGATAGGTCCCTCCCTAGCTGGCATAATACTGGCGCTTTTCGGCGAAGGAATCTGTTTTTTACTGAACGGCCTAAGTTTTATGGCGGTGATATGGTCGCTGTTAATTATGGATATACCCGCATGGAAGAGGAAGGCGGGGCCCGTTGATATAGCGCTCGATATCAAAGAAGGCGTGAAGTACGCGTTCGGTTTTGAGCCGATAAGGTTTATACTGATGCTGGTAAGCGTTATCAGTGTGGTAGGAATGTCTTATATAATACTGATGCCTGTATTTGCCAGGGATATCCTGAAGGGCGGGCCGCAGACTCTCGGCTTCTTGATGGCCGCAGGCGGGATTGGAGCCGCTGTGGCGACGGTCTATCTGGCTTCACGGCAGACTATAGTAGGGCTCGGCAGGTTAATACCGGTATCATTAATCGTATTTGCGCTGGCGATAGTCCTGTTTTCGCTATCGCGCGCATTATGGATATCCGTGGCCCTGCTGGCCGCCGGCGGATTCGGGTTTATGGTGAGCATGGCCGCGTGCAATATAATACTCCAGACTATATCTGATGATGATAAGAGGGGAAGGGTGATGAGTTTTTATACTATGGCGTTCATGGGAATGGCGCCGATCGGAAGCCTGGCTTCAGGCGCGCTCGCCAACAGGATAGGCGTTACCGGCACTCTGATAATAGGAGCATTGGTGTGTATCATCGCTTCGATCTTATTTGCAGGGGCTATGCCAATTATCAGGAAGAGGATCCATCCTATATATAGGAAGATGGGCATTATACCCGAAGTTGCTTCCGGTATGAATATGGTCTCGGAGCTTACTATCCCGCCCGAGGATTGATTTTCCGGAGATTAATTTCAATTGATTTAACACTTATCGTATGATATCTTATCTCTTGCCATGAGTTACGTAGTCTTTGCACGCAAATACAGGCCCCGAGATTTCGACGAGATCATCGGACAATCACACATAACCACCACGCTGAAGAACGCGATAGCGCGCAACAGGGTAGCTCACGCTTATCTCTTTGCCGGTCCGCGGGGAGTGGGCAAGACTACCACCGCCCGCATACTTGCCAAGGCGCTCAATTGCGAGAAGGGTCCCACTGCCGAACCGTGCGATAAGTGCGCATCCTGCCTTGAGATAAACTCCGGCTCGAGCCTCGATATTCTGGAGATAGACGGCGCGTCGAATACACATGTCGATAATATCAGAAACCTCAGGGAAAATGCCAGGTTCGCTCCCGCAAACGGAAGATTCAAAGTATATATCATCGACGAAGTCCATATGCTGAGTGATTCGGCATTCAATGCGCTCCTGAAAACGCTTGAGGAGCCGCCGCAGCATGTCAAATTTATATTTGCGACGACCCATGCCCATAAGGTGCCGCCGACTATACTCTCGAGATGCCAAAGATTCGATTTCAGGCGTATCCCGACGAAGGAGGTGCTGGATAACCTCAGGCGCATAGCGAAAGAAGAGAAGATCTCCGTTAGTGAAGACGCTCTCGGGCTCATCGCGAAGTATGGCGACGGCAGCATGCGCGATTCGCAAGTAATACTCGACCAGATAGCGTCATTTGCGCGGGGCAAGGTGGGGGCTGAGGATGTGGTTAAGGTCTTAGGGGTAGTAGATGACGATATACTCTTTGCGCTCTCAGATGCGATATCGGGCAAGGATCCTCGCTCCGCTCTGGATACGGTCGATAGGCTGGTCAATGACGGCAAGGATGTGGCGCAGATCGCATCGGGACTTATAGAGCATTTCCGCAATGTGGTGGTTTCTAAAGTTACGGGAGGCGGCGCAGCTTTGATCGATGCCGGGTCCGACAGGATAAAGCGCTATGCCGAAGACGCGGAAAAATACTCGATAGAGCAGGCGCTATATATCATATACACATTGGCAAATACTATGGCTATTATGAAGAAGACCGGCATGGCGAGGATCCCGTTTGAGGCCGTACTTGTTAAGTTGGCGCGGTGTTCGGAGGTTATGCCGGCAGCGGAGATAATGGAGAGGCTGAGGGCGTTGGAAGAGTCGAACGTCGGAAAACACGCCGTACTACCTGAGAAGCCATTAGCCGGTAACCCAAAAACCGCGCGGAATGCCACTACAGAAGTTTCATCGAAGATTTCAGAAGGCGCGCAGCAGCGGCCGCGCAGCCTGCCGGTTCTTGACGAGATACTGAGCTCATGGATGCGAGTGATAGGCTACATCAGGAACAGGAAGATGTCAATTGCCTCGTACCTTCAGGAGGGGGATCCTGTAAAGCTTGAGGGTAATGTGCTGACGTTAAGTTTCGAGAAAGAAGTCAGGTTTCATAAAGAGGCGCTGGAATCTGTTGAAAATATAAAGCTTATCGAGAGCGCCCTGCGCGATACATTTGATGCGGAATTGCGTGTAGCGCTTGTTTTAACGGAGACTGCGGCCAACAGAAATCAAGATGGTGGCGGAGATACGGCCGGGGCGGATAGCGAGGTCTCCGGCGCGGCGGCTTCTGATGAGGCCTATCCTATAATTAAAAAAGCCCTTGAGATCTTCGGAGGCAAGCTGACCACAGGCGGTAAGGGAGGGTTGATATGAGCGGATTCCCCGTATCGATGATGTCCCTCATAGAAGAATTTTCAAAGATGCCAGGCATAGGGCCCAAGAGCGCCCAACGCCTGGCCTTTTACATTCTTAGGTCATCAAAAGACGATGCCGGTGCCCTGGCAAGGTCGATTGTAAAGGTCAAGGAATCGGTCAGGTTTTGCAGGGTCTGTAATAATTTAAGCGACGAGGAAACCTGCGATATATGCAAGAGTCATTCGCGCGACAGGTCGCTGCTTTGCGTGGTGGAAGAGCCGAATGATATCATTACCATAGAGCGCGCGGGCAATTTCAGCGGAGTCTATCATGTACTGCTTGGCTCACTATCGCCTCTCGACGGGATAGGTCCTTCCGACCTTAAGATAAAAGAGCTTCTTGACAGAGTTAAGAAGGGGAAATTTAGGGAGATAATTATTGCTACGGATTTCAATACCGAAGGCGAAGCAACATCTCTTTATTTGTCCAAAGTATTAAAAGGATCGGGCGCGCGGCTGACAAGGGTAGCATATGGAATACCTGTTGGCGGGGATCTCCAATATGCTGATCAAGCGACAATAGTAAAAGCGTTTGAAGGCAGAAGGGAAACAAAAGCCTGACGATTATTATTGACCGCAGCATTTTATAAATGTATAATAGTACAAAATTTAAAATAGGGAGGATATCTATGGGAGTTATAGAAGCGATCAGGAAGGGTTTTAGCGTGGCTGGCAAGGCGATGGCTCTTGTCGCGGTATTGTTTGTGTTTAATCTTTTGGGCAACCTGGCGAGCCTGCCTTTTGCGCCGGAACCGGGTGCTCCTGCGGCAGCCGAATCAATGCTTCCTCTCTTACTGGTCAGCATAGTGTTTATAATTCTAAGCGTGTTTATACAGGGTGGGTCGCTGGGCCTTATCAGGGATCTTATCAAAGAGGGTAAGATGAAACTGGCCGCCATGCTGCAGTATGGCGCCAGATATTTTATCCGCCTTCTGATACTCGGCATATTCATACTGGCCATAGTTTTGGTTGTGGCAATAATTGCCGCGATTCTCATAGCCCTAACGGCGCCGCTTAACATCCCTGTGATTACAGGTATTGCTGCGGTGATTGCCGTGGCTATCATTGTCGTTTCGGCTCTATATTTCTTCATTCCGTTTATTCTTTCTCCATATGCCGTGGTTTGTGATGAGGTGGGTGTTATAGAGGCCCTGAAGAAGAGCATCCTGGTAGGGAGGAAGCCGTTTTCCAGAGTGTTAGCACTGGTACTCTTGATGCTGGTCCTTATTTTGATAGCGCTGGGAGTAGGTTTTTTAGTCGGACTGGTTATAGGGTTGGTATCTGCGCTGCTTCCGGCCGGAGCCGGCAGGATATTGATGATAGTGGTGTCGAGTGCTGTTAACAGTTACATAGGCGTAGTCGCGACATCGGCCTTTATGTCTTATTATCTGGTGAAAAAAGAGAGCGCTGTATAGCAATAAAATGAAAGAAATGACGGAAATTCGCTGGCATGGAAGGGGCGGCCAGGGGGCAAAGACGGCCGCCCTCCTGCTTGCTGATGCGGCACTCGCATCGGGAAAATATATACAGGCATTCCCGGAATATGGCCCGGAACGCATGGGCGCTCCTGTTACTTCATTTGACAGGATATCATCCGGCCCGATAAGCCTGCATTCCGGGGTTATCAATCCGGACGTAGTGATAGTCCTCGATCCTACGCTAATGGACAGTGTGGATGTTACCGAAGGCATGTCATCAGGCGGCACACTCCTCGTCAATATCGAAAGATCTCCGGAAGAGGTAAAAAAGATATTTAATATCCCGGCGGAAGTCAGGATCTGCACTGTCGATGCGTCTAAAATTTCGAAAGAAACTATTGGCAGGGAAATCCCAAATACGCCCATGCTCGGCGCGCTGGTAAAAGCCACGGGCATTCTCGATTTCAAGGATATGATCGAGGACATGAAGAAGAAACTGGAAAAGAAGTTTAAATCAAAACCGGAAGTGGTCGAAGGTAACCTTAAGGCCATAGAGCGGGCATATAAAGAGGTTAAATCATAAATGTCAGCCCAGAAGAAAGCGGCAAAGCCAGGATGGAAAGAGCTTCCCGAAGGTGATTTGATAATAGGCGGCGGCACAGCGGCCGAATTTAAGACCGGTGACTGGAGGTCGATGAGGCCGATCCTGCTCAAGGATAAGTGCATCAACTGCCTGACTTGCTGGGTATATTGTCCGGATTCAGCGGTTATCGTGCAGGATGGGAAAGTGGTCGGTTATGATTATGAGCATTGCAAGGGTTGCGGCATCTGTTACAATGAGTGCCCTGTAAAAGGGAAAGCTATAGAGATGGTTTCAGAGAAAGCCGCAAAGGCCAAAGAGAAGAAGTAGGATATAATGGTAAATTCCAATATAGTAGCGAGGACGGGCAATGAGGCGATGGCAGAGGCCATGCGCCAGATCAATCCCGACGTAGTTGCGGCATATCCGATCACGCCGGCGACTGAGGTCGTCCAGATATTCGCCAGCTATGTGGCCGACGGTCTGGTGGATACAGAGTTTGTGCCAGTCGAGAGCGAACACTCGGCGATGTCGGCATGCATCGGTTCTGCGGCCGCGGGCGGCAGGACGATGACAGGTACCTCCAGCCAGGGGCTCGCGCTCATGGCGGAGATGCTCTACATAGCGGCGGGCCTGAGGCTTCCTATAGTACTGGCTGATGTTAACAGGGCGTTGTCCAGCCCGATCAATATACACTGCGACCATTCCGACACCATGATGGTGAAGGAATCCGGCTGGGTGCAGATATTCTCGGAAAATTGCCAGGAAGCGTACGATAATATGCTACAGGCCATCCGGATAGCGGAGACCGCGAAGATACCTGTCGTCGTCACTACCGATGGATTCATAATAAGCCACGGCATGGAGCGCATGGAGATGTTATCCGATGCCGATGTCAAAAAATTTGTGGGTGAATACAAGCCGGAGAATTACCTTCTGAACCTGGAGAAGCCTATTACCATAGGGGCTCTCGACCTTACAGATTACTATTTCGAGCATAAGAGACAGCAGATAGAGGCGATTAGGAATTCGAAGAAAGTCATTCTCGATGTTGCCAAGGATTTTGCGGCAAAGACCGGGCGCTCGTACGGGCTTTTCGAGCAGTATAAGATGGACGGCGCCGAGATTGCCGTAATAGCGATGGGATCGACCGCGGGTACGGCTAAAGTCGTGGTCAACGCCCTTAGGAAGAAAGGCGTAAAGGCCGGGCTCATCAAACCGAGGGTATTCAGGCCCTTTCCGAAAGAAGAGCTCGCGGATGCGCTTGCCGGGCTCAAAGCCGTAGCGGTAATGGACAGGTCCGATTCTATGAATGCGCATGAAGGGCCTCTCTGCGTGGAGATAAAGGCCGCGCTCTTCGATAAGGGTGTAAGCAAGACGGTGCTGAACTATGTGTATGGCCTGGGCGGGCGCGAGATAAAGCTCGAGGACATCGAGTTTGTTTTTGGCGAGCTTGCCGATGCGGCGAAGGGCAAGCCCGTATCCAGAGTATCGTACCTGGGCGTGAGGGAATAAGATGGCGAACCTGAAAGACCTATCCAAACAGAAAGTACTGTTCACCGGCGGGCACAGGGCATGCGCCGGATGCGGCGCGGCTATCGTAGCGCGCCAGGTTATGATGGCGGCGGGGCCTAATACCGTGGTAGTGAGCGCGACGGGATGCCTCGAAGTGGTCTCAACGATATTCCCTTATACAGCGTGGGCAGGGCCATTTCTGCACAGCGCGTTCGAGAATGCCGCGGCGACCGTAAGCGGCGTAGAAGCTCTTTATAAATCATGGATCAGGCAGGGCAAATATAATAAGAAGCTGAACTTCATAGCGTTTGGCGGTGACGGCGGCACTTATGATATCGGGCTGCAGTCCCTTTCGGGCGCGATGGAGCGCGGCCACAATATACTTTATGTCTGTTACAATAACGAAGCTTACATGAATACCGGGGTACAGCGCTCGGGCGCGACTCCGAAGGGAGCGGATACCACCACCGCCCCGGTGGGAAAGGTCAAGAAGGGTAAAGAGCAGTACAGGAAGGACCTCACCGCCATAATGGCGGCGCACAATATACCCTATGCTGCCCAGTCGGTAGTAGGCAACTGGCGCGACCTGACTTCCAAAGTAGAAAAGGCTCTGTCAATCGAAGGGCCGAAGTTTATAAATGTCTTCCAGCCTTGCAGGCTGGGCTGGTCGTACGATCCGGCCAAGACCTGTGAGATCGGTAGGCTGGCGGTAGAGACTTGCTCATGGCCGCTCTATGAAGTGATAGACGGGCAGTACAAAGTCTCGAAACCCAAAGAGAAGAAACCCGTGACGGAGTTTATTAAGATGCAGGGTAGATTCAGGCACCTGCTAAAGCCTGAGAATAAAGCGCTGCTTGACGATATACAGGCGATTATTGATAAGAACTGGGAAAGCCTTCTGAAGAAAGAGACCTGTTTCGCGCAGGTTGTCTCGCCGAAACCGGCTTAAATCCTGCGATAGCCGCAATCCTTACTGTTGCAAATTGCGCATTGAGATCCTGCCTTAGAGAACAATCCTTTAGGACCGATCCCGACAAGCCCCGAAATCGATTTTTTCGGCACCATCATTAGGCTTTCGGTAAGGCGTACGTTTATTTTGGAAAAATCGATTAATTTATCCAGTATTGATTGCTCCTGTATGGGCCAATCACAGTATCCGGGACTGAAGCGCATCGATACGCTTTTGTTTTTTGCCCCGTATTCCTTCCTTAGGCGATCCTCCAGGTTTTCCGCAAGCGACTCGACGGCGAACGACCCCGTCCTGTCGAGCATATATCCTGACAGGGTATCGCCGCCGGCCATAAGGACGGAGGCTTCTTTTTCTATTGCCGGGCCTATTGTTACAAGAAAGAGAGAGATATATTCCGCTCCGTTGAGAAATGCCGCGAGAGAGGAACCGCTTAAGGTTGCGCCGCCCTCGACTTTTATCGAACCATTGCCTATGGATACGATTTTTTTCAGTAATGTCATAGCTATAGGCAAGGCTATTTTACGGGCTTTCTTTATGGATGCTCCGGCTGCGGAAACGATCTCACTCCCGGAAGAGGGAAGTATCCTCTCTTTTTCGAGGACAGAATTTCTGACCCATGCCCAGTCGACGGTTAAATCGCGGATTATCAACGGAGTACCCAGTAATCGGTGCCGTCCTTGAACTTCAATAAATAAAGACGGCGATTTGCGTTAGGGGATTTTCCGAGGATGCGCATGTAAAAGTCGTCATAGAATTCGGGGCTTTCGAGGTAGTAGCCATGGCCGTAAGATGCTTTGTTTATCGGAGTTACATCGACCAGCGTTATCCTGTCGGGCTCAAGAGACTTTAGGTACAGGATATCTTTGGTTTCATCCATCTGATCCTGCTTTTTTTCTCTATGCCGGCCGAGCCTCTTTTCGCCGTTTATGAAACCGCTCATGAGCAGCGCGCCGTCGTTTGCCGATACGTATGTGGTAAGTTTCTTAGATAACGCGGCCAGTTCGTGCTTGAATTGCTCATCAAATTCTTTCTGGCCCACATCCGGGGCGGCGAGCACTACGTGATCTATCTCCGCCTCCGTGTCGGCGAGATCGGGGTCCTTATGCATGTGATCGAAGGCGTCACAGACGACCTGGCAGCCAAGACTCGACGCTACGACCCAGATCTTTTCTGGCTTTACCTGTTTGGCCACTTTAGTCAGCAGCTCTCCTAGATATGGGCCGGAGCTTTTGGCGTAATCGTGAGCCTTCTTATAGCCGCCAATGCTTACGGATTGGTCACCGGGCCAGTCAAATAGGAGGACCGGCGTATTTACGTCCAGTAAATACGCGAAGTAGGAGGCCTTGATCGCCGTCGCTTCGAAGTTGTCCTTATATCCGAAGACCATTACGAGGAGGGACTTGTGCGGAGATGCCGCCACTGTTTCGGACAATTTTTTAATGAATTCCCCGTCATTCAATTTGCCGACTTCCTGTACGCCTATAGTGCCGCGTCTTTTGAGCCTATTGGGCAGCATCTTGCCGATGGTGACGTCGGGGTCGATCCTGACATTCAGCGTGCCGAACGTCATCTTATCCGCCAGCGCCCTGCCAAACGCCGGCGATTCTGCCGCCGCGTCTTCGATGTTCCTGTCGGTCGCGTAGAAGATGTCGATGACTCTGTAATGGCCTTCAGTTTTATACGGGATCCGCTTGTAGAGATCGGCGAAGTATGTCCTGGCGCTCTGTAATGGGAGAGAGGCGCATCCGGAAAGCAGGAATATGGCGCATGCGCACCCCGCAAGCCTTATATATGGGGATCGGTTCTTCATGGTGACGAGATTATACCATGAAGCGCTATTTGAGTGTTGTTAAAAACCAATCGGTCAATAATTTCTTCATCCGGTCGGGATCCCGCTGGACCAGCCTCTCCGCGTGGAGGCCGCCTTTTATGATTTCGAGCTTCTTATTGCCGTGAAAGGCATCGTAAAGCTTCTTTGAATGGCAGTCTTTTATGATCCAGTCATTATCGCCATGGACAAAGAGGATAGAGGTATTTTTTACCTCTCCTATGGTATCGATCGGGTCGTTCTTCTTTAGCAGGATGCTGCCCGCCCTGGCGCCTTTTCCTTCCCAGCCGCACGCGATATTGTCGAAGAGATCCGCCAGCATCCCCGGCTCCCAGAAGTGAAAGTTTATATTGTCGAATCTCGATGGACAGCTTATGAGGACCATGCTTTCGATACCTCCCTGTTTCGCAGCGACATTTATGGCCGCTTCCGCGCCCATGGAGTAGGCTACTATGCCGAGATGTTTGTAGCCTTTGGATAAGGCGTAGTCGATGGCAGCCTCGAGGTCCATGGGCTCTTTGAGCGACCACGTGAATTTTCCGCCGCTCTCTCCGTGGCCCCTGAAGTCGAATATAAGGACATCGTAGGTAGGGGTGAGGAGACGGACGGTTTTGCGCATCCAGCGGTTTTCCTTGCTGTTGTAGTAACCGGGGCAGACTATGACGCAGGTGTCGGAGCCATTTTTGTAGCGGTCGTACGCGATCTCGACGCCGTCGGCGGTTCGTAATGTGCCGGACTCGATCTCTTCGGAGATGGCAAGCGCCGCCCGGATCGCCAGAAACGCGAGGATCATGAATGCGGCAGGCATAAGTCTTTTCATATGCTAACTTCGGATTTTACCCTAAAGATCCTCTCTTCGCAATCGGAAAAACAAGGGACGTTTGTACCCATATTTAACCTTGAAACTGTCCCCGGCATGTGCTATATTCACTATCGCGCGATTTTGTTCTTTGAACATTCCGCTCCCCTGTAGCTCAGTCGGTAGAGCATCTGGCTGTGCACGAGGCGCGAAGCGCCGAGTGCAAGACTCGGCGCACAGCGTCTAAAGTTAGCAGCCTCCGGTGGAAATGCCGGAGTGAAAAGCGAGTAAATTCAGGGAACGCCCGAAGAAGCTCCATCGGGTCAATCCTGAGCCAAGTCCCGAGCAAAGCCGTAAGGCCGCGCCGAGGGAAAGGTGCAGAGACTAGAGACTCGCTGCCTAAGGTCTATGGTTCGACAGACTCACCATTAAGACTATGGCAATGGTATAGTCCGACTCTCCGAGTAATCGGAGTCAGATCGTAACCAGAGTGTCCGAGGTTCGAGTCCTCGCGGGGGAGCCA
>JAFGRN010000010.1 GCA_016935115.1 Candidatus Omnitrophota bacterium
AAAATTAACGATTCTCGCGGCGACAGGCGCGTTGTTATGCGCCATGGCGCATTTTATGCCAGCGTCGATGGTACCCGGCGCGGCATCGTGGGCGGACTTTGGCGGGGCGTTAGAGCGTATTTTAGTGTTCTTATCCTTAGGCGGTATCTATTTGACCGTCCATGCATATTTCATGAGCCTCCGCTCGCCGCGCATTAACGTGGTAACCCAGGCGCCGCAGTTATTGACTTTTGTTATAGCCAGGTTCAGGTCAAATTTGCCGCGGCTTCTTGTCCTGCAAAGGATGTCCATATTCACGGCGTCTGCGGTTGTCGTATTGTTCGGTTTGGCGCATTTCCTTAACGCGCCATTTTTGAGTGAAGCCCTATCCTGGTTCTGGCCTTTCGCGCAAAGGGTGCCCGGGGTGATCGTATTATCTTTCGTCGCGCTTACGGTCTATGCGGCAATTGCGTATGAAACGGTATTTAAGAAAGTTGTCAATAAGGTAAGCCACGAAGACTTGCGTTTTCAAAGGTTTCCGGGAAGATACACGATACCGGTCTCGTTATTTTTGGGCGCGGCGACGAGCATTGCCATAGCCGGAATGCCGTCTTTTGTCGCATGGAGCTCGTTTACCGGCTGGCTGGCGATATTGATTACGGGGCTTGCAGTTCTGTCGCTGCCAATAGCTATAACAGGAACCTTCTTCCTGACTATACCTGCCAGGGTGGTATTCATGAGGTGGATAGTGCCGTTCGTGCCGAGCGTAAAACTAAGGATACGCGAACTCGAGACATCCGCATCCGATGCCTTGTGGAAACTTCTTAATATATGGAAATGGGTCATCGCCGCAAGCCTCGCTATATTCTACGCGGCGCCGCTCGTCTTCACTCCCGAAAGGCTCCCCGTAGGCCACGAATACGGCCAGGCTATGGGCTATCTCTACTCAAAAGCCGTAGCGTGGGCGGGAGTGTTTGCGGACAAGCTGCAATGTATGAGCGTTGTGTTCTATGTCGGGGCCATTACCCTTCTTGCAACGATCGCGGAGCTTGCGATAAAGAAGATAGTAGCTAAGACCGCTCCGAAGAGCATATTCGAAGGCGACGAGTATTTCATTAATAGAATAGCCAGGAAGCTCCCGGCCACGCTTATTGCCTGGGGATTGGTCGCGTTTGTTGCGCCGGTATTGGCATCTTTTAAGGCGTCCGTCCTGGCGGTTTCGGCAGTCGCGGTAATTATGCTGGCCGGTTTTGAGTTGGCACTGGTTGCGACGCGCAGGAATTCCAGGGGGCTGGAGCCGCTAAAATGGGCTTCCGTATTCTTTATAGGCCTCGCGGTCCTGGCGCTCGCTCCGGCTCAAATAGACGCTGTATCCATCGCGCAGTTCCGGAAAGTGGTTGAAGTAGGGTCAACCGGCCTTGCTGCTATAGGACTTTATTTCAGCGCCTGGATATACCTTTTCGGCACTCAGCGCATCAACCGTGTCTTGCAAGCGCCTTTCGTCTTTCCGTACCTTGTGGTGAGGGTGCGCCAGGACATGCCGAGGCTCACGGCCCTTATGCAGGCGGCAGGATTTACGGTAACGATGTTCGCGGTATCGTATCTTGCGGCGGTGCCGTCCTCATGGATGCTGTGGACGGCGGGAATATTTGCCACCCTTTTTATAGCCGCTTCGGCAATAAGGTGGCATGTATTAAAAGGGCGCATTAAGAGCGAGAAGATAGGGCCTGTCCGCAGGGAAGAAAAATTCGACCTCGAGAATGTTAACGGCGAGCCGCGCGACGCGAGGGACATGATAGAGGCGATGGGCATGACCGGCGATAAATTCAATCCGACGAGAAGTTTCTACTATAACCATAGCCTGTATCTTGATACCCCGGGATACCAATGGAAGGGATTAGGGTATTTCCGCGCTCATCCCGGAGCGGGGATCAAGGATATGATTACCCGGTTCCCGGCGCTACTAACGTATTACGCCAGGGAGGCAGGTTACCGCGACTACCGGTATAAGGCGAGGATACGCTGGTACGGAGATAAGGAGCTTATATCTCTTATCGAGCAGGCCCAAGCTATAGACGCGTCCGGCCTTATCGCCAGTCTGCGCGGGTCGGCTCAAAAAGGAACGGAGCTCAGGAAAAGGCTCGAATCCGCGGTTTCAAGGCTGGCAAAGGAAGCCCCGGCATACGGTGATACAGCCGAACTTAGAGAGGAATTGCTCGAACTCGCGGGCCAAACAGCGGAGGATAAGGGCAAGGTCCATCTTGAGATAAAGAACAGGCTCGACACCAGGATGTGGAAATTCGAGACCGGCGTCTGGGAGTGGGCGATCCCCTATATACTGGCTCTCGCGGATGGCGGCACGGTGCGAATAAACGGCGAAAAGTACATCTTCCGCCTCGGCGCCGAAACAAGGCATTTCTTCAGGCTGGGGCCGAAGAAAGACGCCCCCGTCTTCTTTTCTGTTTCAGCGACGGGAGAAAAGCGTTATTTCGAAATAGTAAAACGTGACGGCGGTTATTCGGTGGAAATAGACGGCGTCCGGCACGATTTCACGGAGAAAGATATCGACAGAAGGATCGATTATGACTGGCTTCCCGATATGTACCAGGGAAAACCCTGCCGCGGTCATAAAGAGTCACAAAGCGGCCTGAAAGAGTTCTGCGAGTACGTCATGGATTACGGCCTCATTCCTACCGTGCAGGTAAGCTATGAGCGTCTCGAATATGTAAGCGTCGACGGTGATAAAAAGAAGCTCATAGAAAGGCTTGTCCCGTTGGCGAGGGACTATAAAGCGCGAAGGATCGCCCAAGGCCCCGACGAGGAACACTGGCGCATGATATACGCCTCGCCGGCCGGTAAATATTTACGTGCCATACTTACTTCAAATGACCCGGAGCACCCGGACATAAAAATAGATCCGGAGGATCTGGAGTACCTTCGCATGACGCTCGACATGAACGTGCGCTGCCGCGGCTGCGACGATTTCCATAACCCGACCCTTTTTACGGGGGCCGAAGGCTTCATGCGTGTATGGCCGGGCAGGACGGTCCTTGAGGTCAAATACAGGGGCCAGAGGGCGGCTCCGTGGGTATATGAGATGATAGATGAGCTCAATGAGCTGAGGGCTGATAGGCCCGTGAACGGTTTCCCGATAAGGCGGCAGCCATTCGGGAAGTACTGCGACGGATTAAGCACCTGGCTTTATTCGCTCAAGCTTTCGGGAGAGTTCGCGATAAAGAATCTAGGACAGCTTGTATTGAGGGCGATCGGGATCGGCCGCGGCTACCCGGCGTCTCCCCGGTCCGTCGAATGGACCGCATACACGAGGCCTCATTTCAAGGAGGAGCGCGTTATCGACGGGGGCAATCCGTATAACCTGCAGTTCGGCATAGAGCCGCTTGATTACGGCAACCGTGTCCCGAAACCAGCAGTCCCAGCCCAGGAAAACGGAACCACGAGCGGTTCTTCACGGGATGATGATTATCCGCCGAGCGGCGAAGCTGACATGTCGCGCCGCGCGGCGCGCGAGATGTGGGAAGCCGGACCGGCCTCTACCGCGACTCAGGACTCGGCCGGGACGAGTGAGGCTATAACCTATCGGATGATAGCATCCGCCAGCGAAGATGCTTTTGCGGCCGCTATAAAAGACGCCGTGGCGTCTTCTTACAGGGAAGATGGAGAGATCGTATTCGCGTTCGACCAGTACCTGGGCGGCGCGTCCGGCCGGGAGGCTATGAAATTCTTGAGGACAGCCGAAAAGATTATAGAAGAGATCAGGAGAGATCCCAAAAACACGGGACGCCTGAAAAATATCAGGATAATGCCGTTCGATCCTGAGAAAGGCATGCGATCCCTGAAGGAGAAGATAGGTTTGGGCGCTCTGGTCTTCACGTTTGCCAGGAATACGGACGAGGTCCGCGGGTATATGAAGGAGCTGGAAGAGACATCCCCGATAAAACCGTCTTACATAGACGACAAAGAGATAAGCGGACGTGTGTATTATCCGCTCTTTGAGATAGTCACCATGGCGCTTGCCAGGTATTTTGACAAAGATACGGTCGCGGATCTTGAAAAGATAGCCCTGGATATCGGAATAAAGCTTGAAGAGGATGGCCGAGGCATATGGATATTCAGGCTGCTTCCCGCGATAAAGCGGTTCGAAACGGAACGCGAGCTGCGCGAGTATTTTGCGAACAAGAGAAAGGTTTTGGAGGCAGCGTGATATATGACTAAGGCAAGACAGGCTGTATTCAGGATAATATCGGTACTTTTAATAGCGGCGTTGCTCTGTCAGGACATGCTGTGGGCGCATCCCAATCCGCATACCGGCAGGCCGTCGTCACTTCAGATACCCTCTTCTCTCGATCCGGCAAATATCGATTTTCTGGCTAAATTCACGGCAGAGTATTTCGCCAGGAAGGTAGATACAGCACAGTACCGCTATCCGCTTGCGGTGCCGCTTCCGGGCGGCAAGGGAATAATAATATATAATTTCAGCAAGCCCGCCAAAGACGGCCGGGTTCGGAGATTCTCTCGGGACAATCCTTCCGTATTTGCGATAAAAGGCGCCGATGGCAAGCGGGGTATCTTTAGCGGCGGGATGAGACAATATGCGGGACGAACTAGAACCAGATGGAGCGCGGACGTATATCCGGAAGACAGGCAGTCATTCTGGGACAAGATAAGAGAAACACTGGCGTCGGGCATATCTCCGGAATCGGAAGCTTTGCTGTCCTTGGCGGAAATATTCGGCGTGTCTAGGCCGGAATCCGCGGCTTCTGCCATATGTATGATGATGCCCAATACGGGAGATAGGCAGATCATAATGGAAAAGATTGCCGGTATTGACTGGAAGGCGCTTGAAGACATCGAATCTTCTGTCGATGCTGCAGGATACCAATCATTGCGATGCTTTATTTCGGAATTGGCCCTCCCATCCAATGCTATTCCCATTAACGAAAAATATATCATGACGTCGGCACACAATATTTCTGGGCCGGACGCTGAAATAGAGTTAATGGGCCACGAGTGTCCATACGGGAAAATTGTCGGCAAAGGAAAGGTTGTGGCACTTTTGAAGGGGGATAAGCCCGATGTTGCCGTGATAGAAGTAGAAAGCATATCGGAAGAGGCCAGGGCGCGTTATCTTGTTCCGCGGCCTTTTGGCCGGGTGTTGAACCAGAAGAGCGCTTTCTTTGTGCCGTGGACCGGGATAACCCAGGCCGGAATGATGCATCCGGTAAACGCAAATGGCTTGAGGCATATGCTCCTGGGAGGCAAGATAGTGGCCGGTTTCTGCGGTTCGCCGGTCTATCAACGGGACGAATACGGAAACAGCATAGTCACGGCCATGTTGACTGGCGGCTCCTGCGGAACTTCTCATGCGGTATCCGTTCTGTTTGAAAAGATAATCGACGCTTGTCGGTCTAAGCAGAGTTCCGGTGACATCTCATATATAAGGGACGAATGCCGCGAAGAGCTTCTTGGCGGACTCCTTGCCATCCGCGCGGCCATGGAAAAAGGGCGCGACAAAATGGAGCGGGGCGGCATTGCGGGCAATACCGGCCGCCCTGTTCGCAAAATCCCAGGCTTTTTAATCGCCGCGGCAACGACGGCTCTTTCGATAATGCCGTTTGGGACGATGGCTGCCGAAAGAAAAATTCTTGATAAGGAAGCTGTATCTCTTATCGGCAAGATCCTGCAGGAATCGGGCACAGAAAGATCGCTTGCATTTCTGATTGATGATATTGCCTGTATTGCGTCGTCCCTGAGGATTGAAGATGCTTATCGGGACTATCTTAAGAGCCTGAGCGAAAAAGCCGTAGCCAGCGACATGTTCGCCGCGACCGTTTCGGCATGCCTCAAGAAGAAAGTCGTCTTCGCCTTCGATTCCGGCATGGGAGGAGCGTATTCAGCCAAGGTAAACGCCGTCATGGAGACGTTAGAGTCGCTTAAAAAGGATCCGCGCTACAGTGGCCTTCTAGAGAATAACCTTATAGTCTTCTCGTCCGTGCCGAAAAACCTCGCGGCAAAAGTGGAAGAGCACATAAAAGATGGCTCTGTCGTGTTTACGTTCGCCCGCCTGTGCGAAAAAGAAGCGCTTGCTGCGGTGGAAGGCAGGGTCATCCCGTCGTATGTGGACGTGCCCGGCAGCTTCCCCGAAGACGCTTATATCCCTGTTCCCGAGATCGCGGCAATAGCGCTTGGCAGGTACCTCAACATATGCGATCCGTCAACGATGCCGGAGTATATGCTGAACGAAATAAATATATCAAAGATAGATCCGCAGGGTGATTTGCTGATATTCCGCCTGCTGCCGAAACCGCTGTTGATTAATACGGAAGAAGAGAGCGTCCGGCGCTACTTACTTCTAAAGCGATTCCTTGAGGCGGCGTAGATGCCGTATTTTTTCGTCTAATACCCCTTCCCAGTATTACCAATTTTCACAAAGATTTCACTTCCGGCACATCAGTTTTTTACAGTCATTTTGTATATTATAAATGAACTCAAGAGACCAACAAATAAAAAAGGAGGACTTCACATGCGAATAATGAAACTGGCGACTTTGACTTTAAGTGTATGTGTCTTATCTTTAATCGCTTTGTCAATTTTTCTCCAGCCCGCTCACGCCTCATATTCCAGCTGTATTATTATAAACGAGGTTGTAATCAGCGGCCAGCAGCAGCAGCTGACAGATGAGGATGGAGAGAAACAGGACTGGATAGAATTGTACAACGCGAGCGCTTACAACATAAACTTATCAGGGATGTATCTGACCGATGACGATAATGATTTTTATAAATGGGCATTGCCGAACATCAACCTTGGACCACGTCAATATCTTTTAATTTATTGTTCCGGCAAAAACAGATCAAACCCGGCCGGCAATCTTCATGCTAATTTCAATCTTTCTGCGGGAAATTCCGTGTCCCTGTATGATGAAGATGACGGCCTGCTGGACCAGATAACGGCCGACCAGACGACATACATTCCTGCGGACTGTTCTTTGAGCAGGGCTATCGACGGAAGCCAGTCTTTTACATATGATTCAAGGGCAACGCCGGGATCGACCAACACCGATCCTCCCATTATTCTTATAAACGAGGTCATGTCGAATAATGGTAATACCGTTGAATTTCCATCCGGTTCAGGCAAACGCCCCGATTGGATCGAGCTCTATAATTTGGGCAGTACATCTGCAGATATTAAGAATTATAAGATACAACGCAGCAATGACGGCGGGGCAACATATAACTCGTGGGAATTTTTGCAATCGACGATTATTCCCGCGAAGGGTTATCTGATCGTATACGCCAACAGCGCAGATATCCAGAGCCCGCCGCAGACCGATTGGAACATCAGTTCATCAGGCGCGGCGCTTAGATTAAAAGACCGGCTGGGCAATGTCATTGATCAGGTAACTTGTCCTTCGCTTGAGTCAAATACCTCATATGGACGGACTACTGACGGTGGTTCGAATTTTACAATTATGGTAACCGCAACACCCGGCGCTGTTAATCAACCTAATTCCGCCCCGAATCCCGCCGCTGCCGCCCTCAGGATCAATGAGGTCATAAGCTCCAATAAGAGCTCCATAGCGGATTACCAGGG
>JAFGRN010000061.1 GCA_016935115.1 Candidatus Omnitrophota bacterium
GCCAGGCTGGAGGAACTTACCTCGAAGTTTCCCGCTTCCGGTACCGCGCGCACGGCATACAGGAAGATGGCAAAGATCAGGATGGACGAGGGCAGGATCGGCGACGCCATACAGTATTACAGGAAAGCCCTTACATCCGATAATAATGAGCTGAACGCGCAGACACAATATGAGATCGCCGAATTATATGAGCGCAATGGCGACCTGAAAAAGGCAACGGAGGAATTTCTTAATGTACCGCGCCTCTATCCCAAGGGGGCTTTCTGGGCGGTGAGGGCGCAGTTGAAATGCGCCCAGGACTTTGAAAAATTGGGACAGCGCGATGATGCTCTCCGCCTATACGAGAAACTCGCGGGCATGGGCATAGAGGAATCAGATTTCGCGAAGAAACGTATTGAATCGATAACGGGCAATGTGCCTTAATACCAAGGAGGGAACATATGTGGGATATGATACAGAAGGGCGGGCCGATGCTTTATCTTATCATACTTTCGTCGATAATCGCGTTCGGTGTCGTCCTAGAGAGGATGTACAACCTGAATAAAGCGAAGATAGATGCCGACAAGTTTATGGACAACATCATAGCCGTGCTGAAACGGAATAAGATAATAGAAGCGATCGAGATGTGCAACGCGACCCCCGGGCCGATCTCGCATATTATCAAGGCGGGAATACTTAAGCACGACCGCTCTAAGCCGGAGATAAAGGAAGCGGTTGATGAAGCCGCCCAGCTCGAGATCCCCAGGCTCGAGAGGCACCTGCCGGTATTGGCGACGATAGCGCATATCGCGCCGCTCCTCGGGCTGGTCGGCACGGTTACCGGAATGATAAAGTCTTTCCAGGTAATACAGCAGAAAGCTGCGGCCATGATCCCCGTAAATCCCGGCGATCTGGCCGGCGGGATATGGGAGGCGCTCCTTGCCACGCTTGCCGGGCTAGCGGTGGCGATTCCCACTTATGTAGCATACAACTATCTGGTCAGCCAGGTGGATAACCTTGTCTACGATATGGAGCGCGGCGCGACAGACCTCGTCAACCTCCTGTCATCCAGAAGAGATACTTACGAGGTATAAGCCATATGAAATTCAAAAGAAAGATAAAGATAGAAAAAGGCATGGTCGACCTTACGCCGCTGGTGAATGTGTTCTTTCTGCTTTTTATATTCTTCCTATTTACCTCGAGCTTCATCTTCCAGCCGGGAATAAAGGTGAACTTGCCGAAGGCGGTAACGAGCGAAGTCATCCAGCAGGACAGCGTGGTACTGATAGTGACCAAGGACAACAAAGTTTATCTTAATGACAGGGAGATATCTCAGGACGAAATTATTTCCAATCTTAAGCTTCTAGCAAAGGCGAAGACACCTCTCCTTATAAAGTCGGACAGCGGCGCGTCACTCGGCCGGATAGTCGAAATATGGGATATGTGCAGGGATGAAGGGGTTCTTCAGGTTAGTATAGCTACCGGCAAATGAGGCCATGGTGATATGACTAAGAAGCGGGACCGTTCCGGATATATTATACTGGCGATAGCGATAGGGCTATCCTTTGCCCTGCATTTATTCTGGCTCTCTGCGATAAAGATAGTATCAGCGCCGGTGCGCGAGGAAGCGGTTAAATTTTCGAAGGTTTCCTTCCTGGGGCCGATATTATCCAGAGTGGGTATGGAAGTACGTGCCGCTCCGGCGAGCCGCTCATTGCTGGAGATACGATACCGTAAGGCGGCGGGAGAGTTGCTCCGAAGGCATAGAGACCCCGGCGCGATGTCCGGACCAAGATATGAGCCGGATGAGTCGGCTGGCCAGGCCGGCTGGGAATTTTTAAAGGCTGTTGATGAAGCGGTATCGGCGGCCAAGATTGGGCCGGATTATTCGGCTGAATGATACTTGACCATATAATACTATTATGATAAAATTAACCATATCGAACCTTATATTTATTTATGCTTTATTTTCTACTATAATTATCATTATAGTATGGATAATATCGGGATATAGAAATGCAAGGCGTTCATCGCCAAAAGATATAGATTTTATCTGGAAATGTTCGGTTTGTTATAATACTTACGTGGATTCCAAGCATGAGGACATATCGGTATGTCCGTTATGCGGCAGTTATAATAAGAAAGAACCAAGGGGGGGTACGACATGATTACCGAGATAGGTATTACCGCGGGAGATATTTGGCATTATCTTGATCAACATGGCAAGAGCCCTCTGTCAAAAATAGTAAAGGGCATAGATACAGAGCAGGGAAGGGTTTTAATGAGCATAGGCTGGCTCGCGAGGGAAGGCCATGTGGTGGTGGAAGGTAAGGGCCCTGATTATGAGATCTACCTGAGAAGATAACGGGGAGGAATACAGATGGAAGATAAAGACAAAAGAAGCCCCAGGGATGATGAGCCGGTACCTATAGTCGCGCCGCTTAAGGTGCTTACACAGAAGACGATCAATAAGCGTTTCGGGTGGTGGTCGGCGGTCGTGCTTCTTGAGAGTTACGGCAGGAAGCAGGTCTGTTTCTATCTCTGGCAGAAGCGTGAAGAGGGCGGCTGGAAGAGAAAACAGAAGTTTGCTGTTCATAATCAGGAAGACTGGGAATTGATCCAGAACGCTGTTACCGGAATGATAAAAGAACTGACGTAATAATTTTGAAATTTCCGTGTCTCACCGAAGAAGACCTTCTTATAAGAGAATCCCTGCCCATATGAAGACCAATTTTATTATGCTTTTTGTTATGTGCGGCTCCATTAAGGAAGCCGGTGTTATCGCCGATTCTCTCCTTAATAAGCGGCTCATCGCCTGCGCAAACATTATAGATGGCGTCTCCTCGAAGTTCCGGTGGTGGCGGCAGCGCGGATTATCTTGGCTGGATAAAGAGCAGTACGGCATAAAATCAGGGGGCTGTAGTAAAGTGGTATTACGCAGCGTTCGCAACGCTGAGTCACGGGTTCTCCCGCCAAGTAAAGTCAAACCACACATGGTGTGTGTTGGCGGGATCCCGCCAAACACCTTTAAAAGAAGTCCGGCTAAGTAAAGCCGTTTGGCGGGAGACTCCCGGTAGTTTTGTGTATTTTGGGGCTGTAGTAAAGTGGTATTACGCAGCGTTCGCAACGCTGAGTCACGGGTTCGACTCCCGTCAGCTCCACCATGAACCATTCGCAAAAAATCCTATCGGATTTTTGCTCAGGTTCATGGCGCAGCCATATATCATTTTTATGAAAAAAACCATAATATTCATAATGCTCCTCATCGCGTCGGTCGCCTTTGCCTCTGACGTAAAGGAGGCAGACCTGGCCGGGACATGGTATCCCGGCTCGAGAGAGGAGCTTTTGAGCCTTCTGCGCAAGTCGCTTGACTACGCGGAACCGGAAAAAGTCGAAGGCCCTATATTTGCCATAATCTCGCCGCACGCGGGATTTAAGTACTCGGCCCAGGTAGCCGCCTACGGATATAAGCTCGCCGCAAGCCGGGATATAAAGACCGTAATAATACTGGGATTCACCCACCAGAAGACATTTGACGGAATATCGATATATGATAAAGGCGCTTTCAGTACACCGCTGGGCGCTATCCCGGTGAACACGGAAGTTGCCGCTTCTTTCAGGTCGGCAAGCCGCAGGTTTATCTTTAATCCCGATGCTTTTGAAGATGAGAATTCCGTTGAGCTGCAGATCCCGTTTATTCAGGCCGCATTTAAAGACGCTTCGATAGTTCCCATCTCTTTCGGTACACAGGATTTTAGCGATGCTGAAATAGCCGCGGACGCTCTCGCGGATGTGCTTAAAGATAAAAAAGATTGCCTTGTAGTGGCCAGCACGGATCTGTCGCATTACCATCCTTATAAAGACGCGAATGTGATAGACATGCACTTTATGGCTATGCTGAGCGAAATGAAGGGAAAAGAATTGTATGACGATATCGCGTTCGGCCTTTCTGAAGCATGCGGGATAATGCCTTTAACCACGACACTTTTGGCCGCGGAGAAGCTCGGGTTCGACAAGATAAAGATACTCAAATACGCAAATTCAGGCGACACTTACGGAGACAGGGCTAAAGTGGTCGGTTATGTGAGTGCGGTCTTGTATAAGGACCGGGTTGCCGCCTACGACGTCCCGGACAAGAAGGAGGATGCGCAGATGCTGCTTAACAGTTCCCAGAGAAAGAGGTTGCTCGATATTGCCCGGGAGTCGATCACAAGTTTTGTGAGGGATGGCAAGCGCGCAAATTTTACCGAGAAGGATCCTTTGCTGAATAAGCCGATGGGCGCATTCGTGACTTTGCATGAGAATGGCCAGTTACGCGGATGCATAGGCAATATGGTCGCGCAGGGCCCGCTTTTTCAGACCGTAGCCGACATGGCGGTAGAAGCGGCGACAGAAGATCCGCGTTTTTCCGCTATTCGTAAAGACGAGATAGGCAAAATAGATCTGGAAGTATCTGTGCTTACTCCGCTCAGGAAAATCTCCAGCCCGGATGAGATCAAGATTCCCGGGCACGGCGTACTGGTGCGCCGCGGATATCGGAGCGGCGTGTATCTTCCCCAGGTGGCGACCGAGGCCGGGTGGAACAAAGAGGAATTTATGACGAGCCTGTGCGAAAGCAAAGCCGGCCTGGCCCCCGACGCGTGGAAAGATCCGGCTACGGAATTATATGTATTCAGCGCTGAAGTATTCGGAGAGAAAGACGGTTCTGAATGAAGCCGAGGATTTTAATTGCCGGAATTGTCATAGTGATAATCATAGCGGTTTCCGCGATGCTGTTGATGAGGCCGCCGCGGGAGATTCACCCGGAAAAAACTGTCGTTGCCAAAAAGGTTCTTTCGAAAGGCATGGGCGGCCTTACTCTTAAGATGCTAAACGCGAATAATAAGCAGGTATTTATAAAAGCTAAGGCATTCAAGTCGGCTAATACGAGATCTGGTATCTGCGTTGGACCGTTGGTAACCAATAATATGAAAGAGCTTTCCCCCGGCAGTTATGATATTCAGCTGGATACTGTCCCGCAAAAGATGCATAAAGGCGTAAATATATTGGACGGCAAGGAGACGATCGAAAATATCGGATGTATAACAGGTCTGCTTAATGTCAAGGTCACAAACACCAAAAAGAAGGAAGCTTTTTATCCCGTAAGGATATATTACTCCAAGACAAAATATGTGGTTGCTTCGACGGCGGCCAGAAGACCCGTGGAGCTCTTATCCGGCGCTTATGATGTTGAGATAGGCACAAAACCCATCCAGACTAAAGGAGGCATTAAGGTTAATCCGGGCGAAGAGACGGTGGTGGAGATAATCGACGAATCTGCAGCTGCAGCGGCAGCGCCGCCTGCAAAGGGCTCTTAGCGAATGAGCCGTTTCTTCGTACCTAAAGATTCTGTAAAAGGTAATCTGATCCATGTAAGCGGCGATGAGATGCACCATATCATCGATGTGATGCGTCTCAAGACGCGTGATAAAGTCGTGACATTTGACGGCGCCGGCAATGAATACATAGGCGTTATAGAAGATGTTAAGGCCAGATCTGCCATTATCAGGATAATTGATACCAAAATAATATCTGCTGATAAAACTTCCGCAATTACTCTTATTCAGGCAATCCCGAAAAAAGAGAAGATGGATTATATAGTGGAGAAATCCACGGAGATGGGCGTTTCCGCGATTATTCCCGTAGTTACCGAAAGGACTATTCCGGTCTGGGATGGACCTAAGCGCGCTGCCGCGGCCGAGAGATGGCGCAAAATAGCGAAAGAGGCATCCAAGCAGTGCGGCCGCCGCGATATTCCGGTTATAGAGGAAGTTAAGTCGTTTACGGATATCTCCGCAAATGCCTCAGCTTATGGCTTGGCATTGATAGCGGCGCTCGATGATAGAGCTGTAAGATTGAAAGACGCGATAAAAGATTGTGGCGGCAGTAAGATTGCCATAGCGATAGGCCCAGAAGGAGATTTTACTCCGGATGAGATAACAAAGGCCGTGAAAGGCGGATTCAGGTTGGTAAGCCTGGGAAGCCATGTGCTTAAAAGCGATACAGCCGGACTTTTCGTAATAGCGGCGCTTAATTATGAATTCAATAGCTGAAAAAAAAAGATTTTACATTCACACACTGGGGTGCAAGGTTAATCAGTACGAATCCCAGGCGATGCGGGAGATATTAATAAAAGCGGGGTTCAATGATTCCGGATCCAGGGAGGATGCGGATATATATGTTTTGAATACCTGTACGGTCACTGCTGAAGCGGACAAGGAATCGAAGCGGCTGGTCGGGCAGTTTCACAGGGCTAATGCGGATGCTATGATAGTGGTTACGGGATGCCTTGCGGAAAGGAATGCGCCGGATCTCGCGGCTTTGCCCGGAGTTACGCATGTGGTCGGGAATGCGCAGAAGGGCTCGATTGCGCGCATAATAGCCGGGAAGAAAATCCCGGAAAAGGGCAAGGATCTGCGCATATCCGGTTTTAAAGGCCATTCCAAGGCCTATGTGAAGATCCAGGATGGATGCGAAAACAAGTGTTCTTATTGTAAGGTGCGCCTCGTAAGAGGCAGATGCAAGTCAAAGCCTATTGATGACATAGTCGAGGAGGTCCAGGGCCTGGTATGTAACGGTTTTCGGGAAATAATATTGACCGGAATATGCCTGGGCGCATGGGGTAAGGATTTTATGAATGGCGCGGCAGGCCTTATTGATGTCTTCAAAGCCCTGACCGGGCTCGGTGGAGGCTTTAGGGTGCGATTGAGCTCTATTGAACCAAAATATGTTACCGATGGATTAATTGAATTCATGGCCGGGAGCGGGATGGTATGTCCTCACCTTCATATACCCTTCCAGTCAGGCGATGACGATATTCTTAAGCTCATGAACAGGCCTTATACGTCTTCGGGCTATGCGGCGATAGTGGACAAGGTCAGGGATAGGATACCAGATATCGCCATAACTACCGATATGATCATAGGTTTCCCCGGCGAATCCGAAGAGCGATTTAAAAGGAGTATCGACTTTATAAAAAGGATATCCCCCTCAAGGACCCATATATTTACGTTCAGCAGGAGAGAAGGAACCTCCGCACATGATCTGCCGGGTTCGGTTAATGGGGCCGCACTTAAAGAGAGGTATAAAGAGATGTGCGCCGTTACCGATGAGGCGGCTGATATCTACAGACGGAGTTTCCTGTCGAGAAAACTTGATGTTCTGGTAGAAGAGAGGGCCGATGCGGCAACCGGACTCCTTAGAGGATACTCCGATAACTACATATATATGCACTTTACAGGCAGGGATGACCTTATTCACGGCATAATCCCGGTAAGGGTGGCGGGTTTTAACGGGGATAGGACTGTAGGCGAGATTGCGTGTTAAATATTTTCTTGACAAAAGCCGGTTTACCTATAAAATATGCTAAAGTTTTTGCAGAAAGGACGCCATGAAGCTTAAAGACAAGGTTACGCTGGTGACTGGAGGAGCCCGGGGCATAGGCAGGGAGATAGCCCTGGCATTCGCCATGGAGGGTTCGCACATAGCCCTGTGCGATGTTAATGCCGAAGCCCTGGCTGGAACGAAGAAGGAGATCGAAGCGCTCGGCCGGCAGGCGTTTACAGGCGAAGTTGACGTAACTAAGACCGCCCAGGCCGAAGAGTTCACCCAAAAAACCCTTGACAATTTTAAGAAAATCGATATACTGATTAACAATGCGGGCATTACCCGGGACGGGCTTCTGGTCAGGATGTCGGAAACCGATTGGGACCTGGTCCTGGCAGTCAATCTTAAGGGCGCATTTAACTTTACCAAGGCCGTTTCGAAAATAATGATGAAACAGAGGGACGGCAGGATAGTTAATATGGCCTCTATAATAGGTATAATGGGTAATGCGGGCCAGGCGAACTATGCGGCATCCAAGGGCGGGTTGATAGCATTCACCAAGACGGTGGCTAAAGAGCTCGCTTCGAGGAATGTAAGGGCAAATGCGATAGCGCCCGGTTTTATACAGACGGATATGACCGCAAAGTTATCCGACGCGGTAAAAAGCGAGATGCTCAAGTTTGTACCTCTCGGTAAGCTCGGGACGGTCCAGGATGTTGCCAATCTCGCATTATTTTTGGCAAGTGACGATTCATCCTATATAACCGGACAGGTTATACAGGTGGACGGCGGAATGGTGATGTAAAATCCCCTGTTTGGCTCAGGATTTTATCCCGAGCGCGGCCGAGGGATCGTTGATGTAGTTATAAATAAGGAGGAGGAAAAAGTGGACGTATCTCAGGACAAGATCAGGCAGATTATAGCGGATCAGCTTGGCGTTAAGAAGGAAGAAGTTACGGATAATGCGAAATTTGTTGATGATCTGGGAGCGGATTCGCTCGATACAGTAGAACTGGTAATGGCCCTGGAAGAAGAGTTCGGTATCGAGATACCCGACGAGGAAGCCGAGAAGCTTGCCACTGTCGGAGATGCGCTGAGATACATCGAAGAGAAAGCCGGTAAGTAGCCTCCGGTATTTCGATGCTCAAGAAAAGACGAGTTGTCGTTACCGGTCTTGGTGTTGTATCACCCGTAGGATGCAATGTCGAGGACTTCTGGAAGTCTATTGTCGAAGGCAAGAGCGGAATAGGGCGCCTTTCCGCTTTTGATACCACGCATTTTACCTGCAAGATAGCCGCCGAAGTAAAGAACTTTGACCCTTCAGCATATCTTTCCCCGAAAGAGATGAAGAGGATGGATCGCTTTGTGCAGTTCGCGGTCGTATCCGCCAAGATGGCCCTTCTGGATTCCAAATTGGACATGTCAAAAGCGGATCCCACGCGCATAGGCGTGATGGTCGGCTCCGGCATAGGCGGATTACACACGGTAGAAGCGGAGCACCGCCAGTATATTGCCTATGGCCCGGAAAAAGGGCCCGGCAGGATATCGCCTTTTCTTATACCTATGCTGATAGTTAATATGGCCTCGGGGCAGGTATCCATTACGCTCGGCCTTAAAGGGCCGAATTCCGCAGTAGCTACAGCGTGTGCGACCGGTAACCATGCCATAGGCGACGCCTTCAGAATAATCCAGAGAGGGGAAGCTGATGGCATGATGTGCGGAGGCTCGGAAGCCGCGCTGACGCATATGGGATTCGGCGGATTCTGCGCCCTCAAGGCTCTCGCTACAGCTTATAATGACTGCCCTCAGAAGGCTTCGCGCCCGTTCGACAAGAATAGGGACGGTTTTGTTATGGGAGAGGGAGCGGGAGTGGTATTTTTAGAAGAGATGGAACATGCCCTGAAGCGCAATGCCCACATATATTGCGAGATTGTCGGATATGGCATGAGTGGAGATGCTTATCACATGACCGCGCCGGATCCTCAGGGTGACGGCGGCGTTAGGTGCATGCGAAATGCCATTAAGGATGCGGGGATGAAGCCGGAAGAGGTCGATTACATAAATGCCCACGGAACATCCACTTTATATAACGACAGGATAGAGACACTGGCCATAAAGAAGGTATTTGGCGATTATGCAAGGAAGCTCGCGGTGAGTTCCACCAAATCTGTTACGGCGCACCTGCTCGGGGCCGCAGGCGGTGTGGAGATGATAGTCTGCGCACTCGCCATAAAACACGGTATTATGCCGCCAACGATAAATTACGAGACACCGGATCCCGAGTGCGACCTGGACTATGTGCCGAATAAGGCCAGGAGCCATAAGGTGAAGGTGGCCGTGTCCAATGCCCTTGGTTTTGGCGGCCACAATGCCACGCTTATCGTGAAGAAATTTTCCGAATAAGAAGATCTCTCGCTAAAGCTCGAGATTATTATCTGAAGCAGAGCAAGGGATAATAAGGAGAATACATGGATTATTTATTCAATGAACAACAGAAGATGGTGCAGGAGCTGGCGCGGAAGATCGCCAGGGAGAAGATAAAACCCGTCGCGGCCAAATATGATGAGAGCGAAGAGTTTGCGTGGGATATAATGAAGGTTATCGCCGACAGCGACCTCTTCGGAGTATATATTCCGGAACAGTATGGCGGCCTGGGCGGCGGCATCGTGGAGATGTGCATAGTAGCCGAAGAGTTTTCACGCGCATGCGGGGCGATAGCGCTGGGTTTTGCCGGAACGGGCCTGGGGACATTCCCCATACTTCTTTATGGGAGTGACGAGCAGAAGAAGAAGTACCTTACCAGGGTGGCAAAAGGCACGGTCGCGGCATTCTGTATTACTGAGGCCGAAGCCGGTTCGGACGCAGGCTCTATCAAGACTACTGCCAGAAAAGAAGGCGACTACTACATATTGAACGGCACAAAACAGTGGATCACGAATGCCGGCGAAGCCGATATCTATACCGTAATAGCGATGACCGATAAGTCCAAGGGCGCCCGGGGTGCAAGCGCGTTCATTGTAGAAAAGGGAATGAAGGGCGTGGAGTTCGGGCAGAAAGAGAAGAAGCTCGGTATCCGCGCATCCGCGACCCGCGAAGTTATATTTACCGACTGCAAGGTCCCGAAGGAGAATCTCTTATCGCGGGAAGGGATGGGCTTTATCGTTGCAATGAAGACTTTTGACAGCTCGCGTCCGGGTGTTGCCGCTCAGGCTGTAGGCATAGCGCAGGGAGCGCTCGACGAGGCGGTCGCCTATTCCCGCAAGAGGGTCCAGTTCGGCCAGTCGATATCGAGCTTCCAGGCGATCCAGCATATGCTTGCCGACATGGCTACGCAGACCGAGGCCGCAAGGGCGCTTGTCTATGCTTCGGCCAGGATGGTAGATTCCGGGGCCAAGAACGTATCCAAAGAATCGGCGATGGCGAAATTGTTCGCGTCCGATACGGCTATGAAAGTTACCGTGGACGCCGTGCAGATCCTCGGCGGCTACGGGTACATGAGGGATTATCCTGTCGAAAAATATATGAGGGACGCGAAGATCACGCAGATCTACGAGGGCACCAACCAGATACAGCGCAATGTCATCGCGGCAAATCTCATCAAGGAAAGCATCAAAGCCGACTAATGAACGTTATCGTCTGCATTAAACAGGTCCCCAATACTACTGACGTTAAGATAGATCCTGTCACGAATACTCTTATACGCGACGGAGTGGAGAGCGTTATAAATCCGTTCGACGCCTATGCCATCGAAGAGGGCGTGAGGCTTAAGGAGCGTTTCGGCGGTAAAGTTACAGTCATCTCGATGGGCCCACCGCAGGCGGAGAATGCCCTTAAGGAAGCTATCTCGCTCGGCTGCGACGAGGCTGTCCTCGTGAGCGACCGCAAATTCGCGGGATCCGATACCTGGGCGACGAGCTATACGCTTTCCTGCGCGATAAAGAAAGTCGGAAATTACGATATAATCCTCTGCGGCAAACAGGCTTCCGACGGTGATACGGCTCAGGTCGGCCCCGGCATCTCTACCCATCTTGATATTCCGCAGGTAACCTATGTGAAAAAGATAGAAGATATAAAAGATAATAAGGCTCGCGTAGATAGGATGACCGAGGAGGGATACGATGTGCTCGAAACGCCTCTGCCGTGCCTTCTTACAGTTGTAAAAGAGATCAATACTCCCCGTATGCCGTCGTTAAAAGGCATGATGAAAGCCAAATCCGCCCAGGTTGCGAAGTGGAATGCGGGTGATATAGAAGCCGATCCCAAGTCTATCGGCCTCGACGGTTCTCCGACGAGGGTAGTGAGAATATTCACGCCGCCGCCCAGAAAAGGCGGGGAGATAATAAAAGGGGAGACCTCGCAGATAGCGCAGGAGCTGGTCCAGCTCCTGAAAGATATAGTGATATAATATGGCAAGCTCAATTACCGTCATCCTTAATAAATGCACAGGCTGCACGCTCTGCGTGAGGTCGTGCCCCTTTGGCGCTATATCGATGGCCAATAAAAAAGCCGTTATCGATATGGCCAAGTGCACTCTCTGCGGCGCGTGCGTTACTACCTGCAAGTTCAGCGCGATTGAGCTTAAAAAAGATTCCCCGCAGGGCGCCCCAAAAGATCTCTCCGCCTACAAGGACGTCTGGGTCTTCTGCGAGCAGAAAAAAGGCGTGATACAGACGATATCTTTCGAGCTCCTGGGAGAAGGCAAGAAGCTTGCCAAAAAACTCGGAGTAAAATTGTGCGCTGTTATCCTGGGCCATAATATAGAGGCGAAGATTGAGGAGCTTTCACATCGCGGCGCTGACAAGATATATGTAGTAGATGATCCGGCTCTTAAGGCATATCTGGACGATCCATACACAGAAGTTCTGGTGAACCTTGTCCAGGAGTATAAGCCGGAAATAATACTTTGCGGCGCTACGGTGATAGGCCGGAGCCTTGTTTCGCGTGTTGCGGTAAAGATAGACGCCGGCCTTACGGCGGATTGCACAGGCCTCGATATCGACGAAAAAGAGAAACTTCTTCTCCAGACCCGCCCGGCGTTCGGCGGTAATATCATGGCGACCATCATTACCCCGAATCATCGCCCGCAGATGGCCACAGTACGCCATAAGGTTATGAAAGAAGCCGAGATTCATAAAGGGCATAAGGCCGAAGTTATCAGGAAGAAATTCCCCGGGGCATCGCTTAAATCGAGAACAACACTGCTCGATATAGTCGAGGAGATAGAGGAGACGGTAAATCTTGCCGAAGCCGATATTATAGTCTCCGGAGGCCGCGGACTCGGTTCTCCAGAGAATTTCTCGGTAGTCAAAGAGCTCGCCAAAGTGCTCGGCGCCGCAGTCGGATCTTCCCGCGCGGCGGTTGATGCCGGTTGGATGCCCTATTCGCACCAGGTGGGCCAGACAGGAAAGACAGTCTGCCCCAAGCTTTACGTCGCCTGCGGCATAAGCGGTCAGATCCAGCATTTGATAGGAATGCAGTCATCAAAGGTCATAGTAGCTATAAATAAAGACCCTGATGCGCCCATTTTCAAAGTCGCCACATACGGAATAGTCGGCGACGTCCTCGAAATAGTACCCGCACTTACCAAGGAATTCAAGAAAGTCCTCAAGAAGTAATTTTTTTACCCAAAATGTTAAGGTATACAAAATCAAGATATTTAGCATTGCCATATATGATATATAGTGTATACTTATCTTTAGAGTTAAACCATATGAAAGTAAGTATAGTATAAAAGAGGCTATTAGATAATGTTAGACGCTAGATCTAATAAGTTTATATTTGCAATGAATTGGCCATTTAAGGTGATGGTGTCGATCATTACCTTGGTGGCTTTTTTTGTCAATATATTCTCTTATGACCTTGCCTGGGCATCGGAATCCGCATCGAACCCTGTCATAGATTCGGCCGCCAGGCCAATAAGTGTCAATGCTTTTGCTTTGCCTCAAAACCTCGGGCACATAAGAGACTCCTGGCAGGCGGTAGATGACAGCGGTTTGTCAGTTGACCAGTTGGCCAGTTTGCCAGTTCAAAGCCGGCAAACCGGCAAACCGGCAAACCGGCAAACGGTAATTCACATACAAGACGCCCACTGCAATTACGCCGCCCAGAAGAAAATAGCCGAAATAATAGAATATTTGCGCAGGGAGTATGGAGTGGCATCCATTAATCTCGAAGGCGGCGAAGGGGCATACGATCTTTCGATATTTACGGATATAGGCGATAAAGAGACCCGGAGAAGGACCGCTGACCATTTTATGGAAAGAGGGGTATTAAGCGGCGCGGAGTATTTTGCCGCAAATAATCCCGGAAAAATTTCCCTTAAAGGCGCGGAAGATTTTAACCTTTATCTGGATAACCTGCGTGTTTACAGAGAATCGTTAAAATACAAAGATGAAGTTGATGCCCGGCTGGATGAGCTTGGCAGGACGCTGGCGGCTTTTAAGACACGTGTCTATTCCAAAGCCCTCATGGATTTTGACATGAAATACCTGCAGTACAAAGCAGGCAATATCGACCTCAAGATCTATCTCGAGTATCTTGTCGATACGGCGTTATTCAGAGGTATAGATTTGGCCGCGTATTCCAACTTAAGCCTCATGAAGAAAGCCCTTGCCGAAGAGGCCGGAATAGATTTTAAAGCCGCCAATAATGAGCGCGATACTCTCATAGATAGCCTGCAAAGAAAGCTCTCCAGGAATAATATGGAAGAGCTTGTGGCCAGAGCGGTTGAGTTCAAGTCGGGAAAGATATCGCAGAAGGATTTCTACGCGTTTCTTGCCGCCAGGGCCAGCCTGGTGAATCTGGATATAGGAGAGTTCCCGTCGCTTCGAAAATATATGGCTTACATACTTACCTACGAGTCTGCGGATAAGATGAAAGCGATGGATGAGATGGACGCGCTCGAAGCGGCCGTTAAAGAGACTCTCTTCGAAAACGACGATCAGCGCGAGCTTGCGATGCTCTCCAAAAATCTGGCGATACTTAAGAATATATTCAATATATCCATAACCAGGGCTGATTACGAATACTTCATGGCGAACAAAGATTCCTTCGCGATGAGCCGCTTCGCGCGGTTTATCGAGAAAGTGGAACCGTCATTGTCCCACCCACGAGACAGTTGGCGGGACAGGCGAGCAAACGAAGCAATCTCTATCTCCAACCTCTATCGTCACCTCGCCGAAATGATGAAGTTTTACGAGTATTCATTCAAACGCGACGAGGCGTTTATGAAAAATATTCGAAAAACGAACTACGAACAACGAGCAACGCAAGCCAGCATTCTCGTGACCGGCGGTTTTCATACGGAAAATCTTGCCGCGCTATTCAGGAAACAGAATATATCGTATATCTCTATACTTCCCAGTTTTACGGCTGAAGAAGGCGGCAAGTCGCCTTATCACAGGCTTCTTTCCGGTAATCTTATTCCACAAGGCAAGGATCTGCCCGCTTCGGCCGGGTCGCTGGCTGTGGCGAGTCCGTTCAATGAGCGCGGCCGCGGTGTTTATAGTAGGGGTGATATTAAAGCCCTTGAATCCTCCATAAAAGATTTTGCTGCCGGAAGACCAACAACATTATCCTTTAGAAAAGAGGAATGCCCTTCGAAAGGGATATCCGTTCCAAAGACAGAAAAAGGTCGCATTTCACGGTCCGGATTTCTCAAAAATATACTCTCTTTAATAATGCCGCTACTGGTATTGCTGAGTATGGATGTGATGGCCGGTATGGTGGCGGAAAGTATGCCTATCGTGTTCAGAGGCCTGTCCAATATTAAACCTGTTGCTATCTACAAGCCGAATGTAGAAAGACAGGCTTTTTCGAGGGAAGAGGTATTGCGCAAACTTGAAATTCTTACGAGTTACATACCTGAAGGTTATTCGCTTCTACCTGATTATAAAGGTCGTGTTAAGAAACTTCTAATGCAGTATGATCTTTCCTGGAGTGATTATTATGGTTTCTTTTTCAAGAGTTTGCCGGAAGACATAGAAGTCGTTATGCTTGATGACGGCTGGGGTGGGGAGGAATTGAAAAAGCTTGTAGAGAACCAGAGGCTCCGAAGGGCCATAAGCATTATCAAAGTAGCTAAGAAAGACATGATAAAAGGAGAACGTGTAGGTGCCTGGGCGAGAGATTCGGTCATCGTGGCATATGATATGAAGAACGCGACATCATCCCTTTTTACAAGGCCTGAATACAGGAATCGTTATAAGGCAGCCGCTTCACATATTGTCACGGTAGGCATGTTGGAGAGATATCGTGATGGTATATGGCGCAAGACCAGGCCATTCTTCTTCCAGGGAGGGAATATTCTTATAGATACTAATGAGGACGGGAGCCTTACAATATTTATGGAAGATAATATGTTCAGGGAGGCTCTGCCCGGCAAAGCGTCAAAAGAGAAGGTTTCTTTGAAACCTGGGCTTGAAGTACAATTTCTTCCCGCGCATAGCGCCACATCCCATGCTGATACTTCTTTTACGGTATTGCGTGATAGCCAGGGAAGGAAGACGGCGCTTGTCGGTTCGTTTGATGAGACATTGAAGGCTGTCCGAGATAATCCAGAAGAACTGAAAAGGATCGCGAAGATGCTCTTAATGCCGGATTCTTCTTCGGAAGAGCAGTTGAGGAGGTTAATGGCCAAACGGCAGGCAAGGCTGGATAAGGCTGTTGGGATATTCGAAAAAAGAGGTTACAGGGTAGTGCGGATCCCATGGGTTCATAACGAGAATAATCTCATAAGTTATAATAATTCACTGTTCCTGGATGAAGATACCATTATGATGCCGAATTATTCCATTTCGACTGATAAGGTAGCCGGAGGGATATACAAGAGTCTGGGTATAAAAGTGATAGATGTGCCCGTAGGGGTTCTTGAATTTTCCGGTGGCTCCATAAGATGCACCACCCACCCGCTAATAAAAGTTCCAAGCAAAAAAACCGTGACAGCCGCTAAATTCGAAGCCAATTCTAACTTGTATATTGGTCCGGGAGCTCTGCGCAATTTCCTGCTCACTCCTATTTTGGCCGTGGTTGCGACAACTGGCGGTTTTATCTTTTCGCGCCACTTGGAAATAGTTATGTTCCTGGGGAGCCCTATAGAATGGATGTTTGTGGCAGGTTTTGCCGCGATAGCGATAATAACGGTTGTGATGATCAAGCTTAATGTTTTCAGCGCTACATCGACCGTATTTATCCCGTCTACAGAGGCGGAACGTTCTATTGTTGAGAAAGCGCGCAATGAAATTGAAAAATTGCGGATTAATACCGGAGAAGAAGGCATCTTGGATGTTGAAGGATTTGAGGCAAAGATTAGGAAAGCTCTCAAAAGCGAGAGCATAGATTATGAAAAGAAAGAAGGGATTCCTTTTGATAAGATTAAAGCCAGGTTCGGCCTTTTCCTGGGCAGTCTCCGCGCAGGAAAGATATTCGGAGCGTTGAAGCATCTCGCGGAGACCGGATCTCTATATTTCTGCGGAGCCTGCTGTGCGCAATTGGAGAAGGTGTCCATAACGGTTCTGGGCCGTAAAGTTTTTACCATGACACTGCCTATCCTTGCGGCATTGTCATTCTTGATTATTATGCTGCCGTCATTTACTCTTCCGGCATTATTTACGTATATTATAGTTAACATAATCTTCGCAGCCTATTATAAGTCGATTGGGGAAACTACGCATGAGCTGAAACACGCATATATCTGGTATCTCATGATGGCATTGCAGAGAAAAGGGCTAATTAATTTCAACATTTACGATGCCGAAAACATGCTGGGCCTGGATAGCGGTATATTTCTGGATATAAGCAGTAAAGTTAGGGAAAAGGATCTGCGCGCAATAGAAGAGAATATAATACGGCGCGTAATAATGAACCCCCATAATGTGTCTGCGCTGGATCAGATGAATTCTTTGTCAATCCCGGTTCGAGATACTATTAAAATACCGATAGTTAAATTTCCCGTAGCCGATAAGAGGCTTAGTGCGGGGATAAAATTAAAAGAGTTAATCTCCGAGGAAAACGAATTGGAAGTTGACCAGGTTGTAGCCCATTCTCCTGAACATATGCCCGGCGCGGAAGTCAGAATGAGTATAGGGCAGAGGGTAATCAATACGGATGTGGGGTATGCGGAAGGATATGGCGGCAATATAGGCTATTTAGAAATGAATGGTGATACCGCAAGAGCATACGCTGTGAAAAAAGATGCCGTTTCATCCAGGTTTGGTTTCAATATGGCAGCCCTTATCCCTGTATTTCTGACATATTATGCGAAGGATATACCATTTGACTTTACTACATTTATCGTAATAAGTTTTATTACGCCGCTGATTGTTACGGTTATTTTGCATGAATTTTTTCATTATATCGCGGCTAAGAGGGCGGGCGCTTCAAAGGCGGAACTTTATCTTGGGCGCTGGCCCTTAATTAATATTGATATCGAATTTCCTGAAGGCACTAAAAATATCGGCCACAAGTGGATGAAGATTGCGGCTACTCCGTATATTGCCAGCGCTATCATGGCGGCTCTTGCCGAGGGTACCGCTCATTATCTTGCAGTAGAGTATTCAGGCCTCGGGCTTTTCATGAGCATGTTTGCGTTGATCAATATAGCGTCCGTATCGGTTTTTCTCCTGGGTCGCGATGGCAGGGTGTTTGTTACAGAATTTATAGCGGCGAGCAATAAGAAGCCCATAATCGTAAAGATAGCAAGAAACCTTATGCTGATAAGCCTGCTTCCATATGTGCCGCTTGCCGCTCAGGCTGTTAAGGCGGATATCTCAAAGGACATTTCATTCGTGCCGCCGCGGCCTACTGAAATTGTCCATTCTCAGCCAGGTCCGGAGCCATTAATGATAGAGTCTCTTGCCGTATCGAAAAAGCCCGCTTTATCGGAACCCGAGGATACACGGATTTACCGTTCCAGGACATTCGATCCGCGCATAGATGATAGTGCGCTCGTATTGGCTCATATTAATAAAGAATCCACGTTTGATCCGTTTGCCCTATCTGAAACCGCCGCCGCGGGCCCAATGCAGCTGGTAGTTTCTACCGCCAGGGATCTGGGGCTTAAGATTGACAGGAGGTGGGAGAGCTCTCTCAGGGCCTCGATAAAATATTTAAAACACGCCAATAAGGAACTTGTGCACAGGGGTAAGAGGAAAGATTCCTGGATAGAAGGCTCCGACGGCAAAAAAGCGCTTTATATGGCGGTAAAGAATTTTGTACAGAAATACAATCTCGATCTTTTGAAATATGATCCGGCGAACTACAGGCAGTGGCTGAGCGAATTTGATGAGAGATTTCCAGTCCGCGGTAATGACATTCGTAAACCTGTCGCGGCGTCCATAGATTATCTTAATCAGATGAGTAAACGTTTTTCTCATATCAACGCAAATGACCGCCTGGCTTTTGCCCTATCGGCGTATTTCCAGGGACCCGGTCACGTGGATAAGGCGCGCGCGCAGGCGCGGTACCGCGGGAAGAATCCGGATATTTATTCGCACGTATTTTCTCCGGAATCGCCGGAGTATAAATACGCCACATGGATAATTAATAAAGGCGCGAAATACACGGACATGATCGAGAGAGGTATTTTAGTAAATGGCATCGAGCAAATTGATAGCATAGCGGCGGATATATTTCCTGCGCCCATAGTTACGGTGTCGGCGCCGGTCCTGGAGAGATTGCACGGTAGGTCGGGTGTCTTGCGCAATCTCTTCCTCGGTTTAGGGATAGCGGGGGCGTGGCTCGCCAGCCAGCTTTCGTCTGAGGCCGCGATTACGGGGCCGCTCCAGGCGGCCACCAAAAGCTTAACGGGCCAGCTCGATTTGTGTGGCTTAATAGCAATCGGAATTGCGTTCATAGCCATAAAATGGCTTGGCAATTATATATTTAAGAAACCTGTTATTGCACCTGAATTGAAAAGACCTATATTTGAAATTGCTAAAGACGTGCAATTTGAAAACTTTGAGAACCTTCCGCTAAAGCCGGTAGATCCGGCTAATTCAGCGCTTAGTAACGAAGCAATGGTGAGCCTGTTATTTAAAAAGTTAAAAAGAGGCATATTGAAACAGATAGGCGCCGCAAAGAGTGTCATAGTGCGGAAGATTGTCTATGAGGCAAGCGGTAGCGCTAAGGACATTCTGTGGATGGATGCTGATGTTGATGGAAGATCCGAACTGGTTGGCCTGAGGTTAATAAAGGGAAAGCTGGATCAATTTATTATGGATCCTGCGCGTGTGGAGAGATCTGCAAAAGCAGAAGTAGATATGTTCAATTATTTCAGCGGGCTTGATGGTGTGGCTATAAGCATCGGAGAAATTGTTAATATGAGAGAACTTAAGGAGAGTGGAATTATAGAGGAAAGAGACGAACTAGACAACTATTTGTCACATAACAGCATAATTGCGGTAACTATCGGAGATTTTGCGCTCGGAGAAGACCTCTTTGCAATTACGGATCCTAAAGAACTGGAAGAGCTGCTTGCTCAGGCGATGCAGACGATAACGAGGGGTTGGATCCTTACGCTCGAAGGGAAAATCGGCGTAGCTATAGTTGACGAAAAACTGGATAATTTCGTCAGGGTGAATAAGCGTTGGCAGAAAAAGGGTATGCGGCCCGTCATTTATATAGATCTCGGGTTGGCAACATTCTTTCCTCTGGGAGTTCTTATAAATACGAGCGAAGGGATGATGCGAAAAACACACATATACGAGTCCAAAGAGGCTATTGAAAGGGGAAGCGGGGACAGGTGGGCTTATCGGCTTGTCCTTGAGAATATGCTTAAAGCTATGCTCAATCCGGAGCCGAGTAAAGGAGTCTCAATAGAGGAGCAAAGAAGAAGAGTTGTCGATTATGTGCCTATATTACAATACATGCTGGACGTTTTAGATAAAGACGGCAGGATGCTTAATTACCCGACCAATCTTAGTGATGCGGTTAGCCAGGCGCGCACGCAGCTTGCCGTGCCCGGAACAAATCTAGAAGATATTGACATGAAGGCTCTCAGGGAGCGTTTCGAACTAAGTAATGAAGAAGCAACAATGCTGGCTGTGATCCTGCATCCTGGCCAGGGTATGGGAGCTCATAATGCTTCGGTGTTCGGACGCCTTACTCTGACTAAGGATTCGAATATCCCTGATATTGCCAGGGCACTTAATGATGTTCTTTCCTCAAACAATCCTGACTACAGGCGCGCTGCCGCGAAGAAGATACGCGTGGCTGTTGCCAATAAGGGTGAAAAGCTTACTATGGATGACATAAGGCAAGCGCTTGGCTTGACGGCCAAGTATGTGCCTATTCTCGAAAAACACTTTGAGATTGCGCCTGTGGCACCGCGCGCTCCGCCGAAAGTCGAAACACCGCATATTGCAAAGAAGCCCGTATTAAGCAAGACTATTGTACTGGCGGCATTCTTTGCCGTCATATCAGCTGTTACAGCGTACCTCATGATTCCCTATATCCGTGCCAGGTGGGCATACAGTACCCTTGTAGATATCAAGCGTAAAATCGAATCGGCCGGCCCACGTGTCCCATTGGAATACGACTACAGAGGGGTGGAACATTATACGGTCAAACAAAAAGACGGGACGCGGATAGAGGCGATCGGAGGTGTCCATGAGACTCCGCAAGCCGCGGATGAAATACTGAAATTAAGCGGGGAGATAACGCGCCATCCGTCCGATTGGATATTTTTGGTCGAAGGGTTGCCGAAAAAACGGCAGATTGGAGGGGCCCACAGGTCATCGGAGCTGGCCATAGCCGATAAGATCAGCGGGGATTACAACATACCTGTCGAGGATGTTATTCCCCTCCCGGGCGACCCTGAAGTAATCGATGCGATAAAAGCGAGGACCGGCCTATCCAGGGACGATATTGCGGACGCGAACATATTTAAACGGGCCCAACTCTTTTCTCTGAATGCCCCGGAAGGCATGCCTTTTTACGAAATATTTGAGATGCTGTGCAGGTATTGCGAATCAAACCAAAAAATTACACGGGACAAAGTACGCGCATCCCTCCTGAGAACTACCCTCAAAGTGAATGGCTCCGCGGCGGAGGCTTCAAAACTTCGCGAAGCTATCGAGATCATAAGTCTGAGCGAGATGAAGGCTCGCAACGAGGTGGGAAAGAAGCGCCTCGAGGCGGTCATTGCCAGGCATCCGGGGAAGAATATATTGGCGCTCGTGGGAGGATATCATCTCGAGATTTTCGGTGTCCGGAGTGAGAAGTTCGGCGTTACCGCCAAACCATACCCCTGTGATGTTAATACTATGAGGTCGTTTGCATCGTGGGCATCGATGAATTTATCTGCAAAAGCCCACAGCCTCACAGCCCGCTACTTCCCGCGTATCCCGGTGATCGGCAACTTCCTATCGCTCCTTGTAATATATCCTCACGAATTCTTTCACGCGCTCGCCGACGGCTTCCGCGGCACCATCGAGATAATTCGCGAGAACGGCAGAGTTGTGGGCGGCAGATACGTAGCGCGAGAGGGGGAAGTATTCAGGCACCCAACAATGGTCCTCTTCGCGGCGCCATGGGGCATGGGCATAACAGCTGCCAGTATGCTGATCTTCCTTGTCCTCGGCATGCCGGGGTTATCCAATTCGCTATTAGGCCTTCCGTGCCTGCTCGCCATGGTCGAGGCCACGTTTTATGTCGTTGGCGGGTTGTTTGCCTTCGATGCCATAGCGAGTTTTGACCGGTCTAATGCACTTTCCGACAGAGCTCAGGCCGAAGCGGTGAGAAAGATTGTTTCCGACGGAACAAAGCCGCCGGTGCGGGAGGCGTATGATACGGGATCGGCGACGCCTGCCGAAGAACCTGGCACTAGAGACTTTGTCGCCGCTTTATACAGAAACATGAAAAAACTATCGGTTCCAGAAGAGGGATTTCCCGACAGGCGTATAGATTATCCTTCGAACGAGCATCTGGAACCGATACAGATCGAAGGCTCACCGGCATCTATAAAAGGCCGCGGCGGCGTCTATATCGGTACCGGCGCGGGCCTGGCGCTCGAGCACATATTCCATAGCGGTGCGGACGAGGCCTATATCATCGACTGCAACCCGTTTGTAACTGAGGTCGTCTGGCCCATTGTTTTAACGCTTTTCAACGAGAGTAAGGATAGGCTTGACTATATCGCGGCGGTCTTTTCCACGGAATTCACCGCTGAAGAGAAGATACTTCTTCATGATAAAAATCTGGGAGATATAGAATCCCATATCCGGAAGAATAAGGGTGGACACGATGTCGCAACGATGAAAAGAAATATATCCCGGTTCGAATTATTGCTTAGTCCTCATGTGAGACCCGATGTGCGCGCTGAAATGAAAAAAATCATCACCGGCTTCTTTCTGGGGTTCCGCAGAGATGTATATGATGCGAACCTTGCTCCCGGCTCAGCCGATAAGCTGTTCCCCCAAGACAGCTTTATCAAAATGGTAAGTCTTGTTTATCTGTATCAGAACATCTCCGATTTGTCAGGCACGCTCTCGACCGAAGAGGCGTATCAAAAAACGCGGCGGATTATCAATAAAGGCAGAATTAAGCTTGTTACGGGTGAGGTCGAAGGAAAGGCATTTAAGAATGTGGCGCGGGACATCGCCGCTCACCATAAGGCAGTCTCCATTTTGTATATTTCCAATATTTTTGATTATTTTCGCGGTAGTGAATTTTCCAGAGTTGTTCAATTTTTTAAAAATCTGCGCCGCTTGCCGGTTGAACAAGGCGCCATTTTAATGCGGTCAGGAGCTGGTGGGTCAGGAGCGCTAAGTCAACGTTTTTCGGAATTTATGCTCCTTGCTCTTGATGGCATGCCCCATACGGTAAAACGCAGCCCAGAAAGCGCCTTTAAGCTATATTGTTGTTTCATTCAAAGGTATGTTGCTTTCGTATCAGATCTGCCGGTAGATGATAAGATCATTGGACTACAAGGGTCATTCTATGATCCGGTCAATGACGAGGGTAATGAGGACATCTATAACTTCATCGGCTCGTTCTTTTTTCATGGTGCGGTCAGGCGGTTTACAAGCCGTGCCGAATTCAAAAAATATGTTAAGCAAACCTATGATAATCGGCACCCCGGCGGGTTTGACGTGGATGGGACGGACCCGTTTGATATGGAAATACTGCTTCTCAGCCTCGAGGCAATCGGCATTATACAGAAAGAAGGGCACGGTTCCGGGGCCAATACCGGATCGGTCCAGGAACCGTCCCTGGAGGTATCTTTAATCGATACGTATCAGCCTCGCGACATGAAAGAGACGATATTGTGGCTTGCCCGGCATCAAAATGAGCTTGGCGGCAATAGCCTTCGTTATCTTATGCAAGCTCTGATTATTGCAGGGAAATTGCCGGAAGGGGCAAGCGAAATGAATTGGCAAGTATCAGCGGGTGCCTATGACTTTTATTTAAATAGCCCACTATTGCAGAATTATATACCTCAAGATATTGATTCGACA
>JAFGRN010000062.1 GCA_016935115.1 Candidatus Omnitrophota bacterium
AGCACCGAAAGGCTGACCTCGGACAGGACCCGTAACTTCCGGGGAATGCAGCAGGACCCATAAGATATTTTTGCCCCAGTTATCTTTCGCCTTGCAATTTACGGGATATGAGGTATAATCAAAGGCCTATTGCGGGGTGGAGCAGCCTGGTAGCTCGTTGGGCTCATAACCCAAAGGTCGTCCGTTCGAATCGGACCCCCGCTACCAAATTTCGGCTTCACTGCGACCCATGGGATAGCAATTCAGCAAGTCTTGCGAAGCCTCAATTTTTAAAGGAGAAAACTTAGGTTTTCTCCTTTAATGTTTCCTCTTTCCTAAAGGAATCTCACTTAGACGGATAGATGTTCTTAACATAAGAAAAGGGGAAAAGTTCCCCTTTTCTTATGGATCTTATCCTCTTAAAAAAGGAAAAGATTTTCCTTCCCTTGTGCAATCTCATCCTTTTAAAAAGGAAATTTACCTGGCGCGTCTTGTATTTTATGGAAAGTGTGATATACTTCGGGTAGACGCTTATGAGCGTCGGGTAAGTTTTGCCCCCTATCAAGTAACTTAAACAGTGAAAGAGGTAGGGGGCGCTTTTTTATCCGCGCGGGCAACCGTTTACCTGTTGATATGCACCACTTTGGCCGGCGGGAAGCCGTTGAAGTAAGTGGATGAGGCGTGGGAGTAGGCGCCGATGTTCTCGGCGTAGACGAGATCCCCGATCTCGAGCTCCGGAAGTTCCTCGGCCACCGAGATCGTATCGAGCGCGTCGCAGGTCGGGCCGAAGACAGCGCATACTTTTTTCGGGCCGTCCCTGAATGCCCTGATCGGATAGTTGCAGTGGTCGAAGATGACGCCGGAAAAGGTGTGATAGATGCCGTCATCGATATAGTAGCAGGTTTTTCCGTCGCGTGCGGCCTTGCCGATAACCTTCGCGACAAGAGTAGCTCCGGTAGCCACCATGAAACGCCCCGGCTCCGCCAGTATCTCTATGTCCTTCGGGAAGAGCCTTCCTATCTCCGCGTTCAGCTTCCTGGCAAGCACCTTGAATGACTTGGCCTTGTTATTGTAACGGACAGGGAAGCCGCCGCCTATATCGAGTATTTTTATCCTGTGGCCTCTCGAAGCGGATTCTTTGAATATCGACGCGCATAGCTGCAGGGCCTGCATGTAGTTTTCGAAATTATTGCACTGGCTTCCGACGTGGAAGCTGATGCCTTCGACAACCAGCCCGACCTTCACAGCTTCCAGTATTAGATCTACCGCTTCGCCCGGATGGGCGCCGAATTTCGACGAAAGCTCGACCATGGAGCCGGTATTCGGAACGCGGATACGCAGGCACAGCCCGGCGTGCGGGCAATGCACCTTTATCTTATGTAATTCCGCTATATTGTCGAATGTGACCAGCGGCTTGAACTGGTCCAGCTTATGCAGTGTCTCGATCTGTTTTATGGTGTTGGCATAGATGATCTTGTCCCAGATCCAGTCCTGCCGCTTCTTCGCCGCCATGTTCTTTATGTTTTCATAAACGATCATGAACTCCGGGAATGAAGCGACGTCGAAACTCGAGCCCATCCTGTAAAGCGTCCTGACGATCTCGGGATTGGAGTTGGCCTTGACAGCATAATATGCCTGGACGCGGGGAAGAGCCGCCGTAAACTCCCTGTAGTTTTCCCTTATCCTGTCATGGTCTATGACGAATACGGGAGTACCGTGTTTTTCGGCGATCTTCTTCAGATTATTGATGTAGCGCCTGGAGTTCATGGTTATGGTTTAAACAGGAAGTTGTCAAAACACCATATATTTTTAGTATCGAGCTTCGTCGCTTTATTTTCTTTGAAGAAGACCTGATAATTCGAAAAAGGCGTCCAGTCGTAATCCTGCGAGACAAATTTCCCGAGGTATGGCCTGGCTATATCAAGTATATACCTGTGGGGAAGGTCATCGGGAAGCTTTACGCCTTTTTTGGGATTTTCTATCATCCACATGGCCGCGGCCAATACTCCGATGGCGACCTGCAGGGTCGTAGCATTCTGGTGCGGGACGAGCCGTCTGGACTCCTCTATAGAGAGCACGCTTCCCGTCCACCATGAGTTATACTTGTGCCCCATAAGCAGGGCGCCGAGAATGTCATCCCCGCCGGTGATCTCATCATTCATTATCCTCAGGCGCGGCTGGAGGTCGTAATTACGCGCGCGCAGTTCATGCAGCGAAGAGATCGTTTCGTGGCACGGCATGTAGGCATAATGGACAGTGGGCCTGTATAAGGCTTTTTTGCCTTTCCATACTGTAAGGCGGTCAGATATGCCGAATGCCTCGCCGTGGCGTATTACCATACCCACGATCTCCTGTTCCGGTATCCAGGATCTCACCCATGTATTCATTCCCATCCGCGCCAGGAATATCTGATTTCTCGGGCCGTACTTAGGCACGTGCGCCAGTTCCGGCAATTTCGTCTCATGCGTGCCCCATCCCATCTCGGCGGGAGAGATGCCCTCTTCGCGCAGCCCTTCGATGGACCACGTGCCGACGAACTCATCGACCTCTTTAGGCTTATTCGCGATCTGCGTATCGCGCTCGCTGCAGTGGATCACTTTTATGCCGAGCTCCATCGCCAAATGAGAAAAATTATCATCGTGCAGGTATTTTTCCAAAAGCGCGGCTTTTTTGCGCGGCATAGTCTTATCTTTTATGATTTTAGAGGCGATATCAACTATGCCCTGCTTTGTAAAATGAGAGATCAATCCGGGGTTCGCGCCGTGATCGAGGATAGCGGTTGTGGTGTTGTCGCCCCATTTGAATATGATATCACGCAATATCATCTGGCGGTAGTACAATGATTTCTCGAGAGGCGTCTTTTTATGTATATTGGCGTACGGATCCCATTCCTCGACGGAGGTATTGACGTACAGCACTTTATTATCATGGCACCAGGTGATTATATCCAGGCATCCTATGTTCCAGGCGAGGTCTATTATGAGAGAGCCGGCTCCTACATGCCTTGCGAGTTCCTGATGCATATTGATGGTGGTGATCTTTTCCTGTGCATACTTGACACCCTTATCAGTCCAGGGCTTGAGAGCCGAGGCTTTATCCTCGAAATCCATGACCGTGACATTCTTATACGGGACCTGGATATGTTTGAATAGGAGGGGCAGGGTGCATTGTGATACGGAACCGTAGCCTATGATAAGAATTTTGCCGCCAAATCGCATGATTATCGACTCCTTTGTTTTAATGCGCTACATTTTAATTGATAGAGGCCCCGATGTCAAGGGCATTTGCTTTTATGCTTATATTATGATATATTAGTCGGGCTAAAATGCCGGATAAAAACATCGCTTCCAACAGGCAGGCCAGGTTCAATTACACCATTCTAGAGAGCCTTGAGGCCGGAATAGCCCTTACAGGCACAGAAGTCAAGTCGATACGGAATGGCAACGTCAGTTTGAACGAGAGCTTTGCCAGGATCGACGACGGCGAGATATTCGTGCATAATATGCACGTGGCCCCGTACGAATTCGGCAATATCAATAATCCGGACGCGATGAGGCCTAGGAAGTTACTGCTGCATAAGTCGCAGATACGCAAGCTGTCAGCCGAGACTTCCGCCAAGCACCTGGCTTTGATCCCTCTGAAATTATACTTCAAGGACGGATTGGTGAAGGTAGAGCTTGCCCTCGGAAAAGGTAAGAAGCATTACGACAAGCGTGAGTCGATAAAGAAACGCGAAGTGGACAGGGATATACGAAAGCGTGTACGTTGAGTCATAACTGTCAACTGTCAACCGTTAACTAAACAGGGGGTGAAGGGTTTCGACCCATATACGCAGGGCATAAGGCTGCATGTAGAGGTTGTCAGGAGGCCTCTTTAAACACCTGGCAAATCAACAAATGCTGAAAACGTAAACGTTCCAGCAACGGTTGATGAGTTATTGGCTACCATGAAAGTGGTACCCAGTGCTTTTCAGCCGGTAGCGTTACCTCTATAAGGTAACCCGTCAACCGGCCCGTGCCTGTGAGGCCGGATTGGCGACCCTAACAGGATAGTCTTTACCGCTTAGCTTTTAGCGGTGAAGATGAAGCTCTGAAAAGCTACCCTGCCGGGATTCCTTCCGTTGAAGCCCGGCGAGGGGAAACCAAAGATCGGAAAAAACATGTAGGAGCTTTTGCTTTGATATTTGGGGACGCGGGTTCGACTCCCGCCACCTCCACCATGAACCATTCGCAAAAAATCCTATCGGATTTTTTGCTCAGGTTCATGGCGCGGCCATGCAAGGATTAATTTATGATCACACTTAAAAAAACATTGCTGGTGATATTTGCCGTCATGTTCCTTGCCGGATGCGCCACGCGCGCGCCGTATGTAAGGCTCGATCCGGCCCTGCAGGGCGCTGTCTGCGTCATCAACGGTTACCAGTATGTGCCGCTCGTAAAGCTGTGCGATACTTACGGGATAAGTTGCGAATGGGACACATTCACAAAGACGGCTTCGCTTAAATCCGGATCTACGAGCATTGTGCTCAGGGGCGGGAGCGAAGGCATACTGGTCGACGGGTTCGAGCGCGGTATCGAGAGGCCGGTCATCGTCTCCGGCGGGACTGTATTTGTGCCGGTTTCGTTCGCGAGGAATACAATAGCGCCGCTTGCGGCCTCCGCAGTTACGCGGCGCCGCGAGGCCGCGCCGGAGAGGCCCAAAAAATTTACGATACATACCGTAGTTTTGGATACAGGCCATGGCGGAAAAGACCCGGGGGCGATAGGCCGGGGCAAAGGCACCAAAGAGAAGGATGTCGCGCTTATCCTGTCGAAAAAGATAAAAGGCCTGCTTGAAGACGCGGGCATGCGCGTGGTGATGCTGCGTTCCAATGATACTTTTATATCCCTTCCCAGGAGGGCGGAACTTGCCAATGAGAGCGGCGCCGATATCTTTGTGAGCATACATATGAATGCTTCATCCTCGCGTTCCATGCGCGGATTTGAATGTTATTATCTTTCGACCGCTACCGATGATACCGCCAGGGCATTGCAGGCATTCGAGGATTCATCCCTTAAGCTTAACGGTGATGCCGATGCCCAGCGTTCCACGAGGCTCGACAAGACGCTCTGGGACATGACGCTCACGGAGAACCGGAAAGAGTCGGCGGAGCTTGCGGGCATGATATGCCGATCGGTCGAAGAGAGCCAGCTTCTGAGAAACAACGGCCCGAAGACGGCCAGGTTCTATGTATTGAAAAATATCCGAATCCCTTCGGTCCTGGTCGAGAACGGCTATATATCCAACAGGGCCGAAGAGCTGAAGATAAGGGATCCCAAGTTCCTGGGCAGGCTGGCCGAAGCCATTGTCCGGGGGATACTGAGGTATAAGGCGCGATATGAAGAGACTGAAGGGTTCACCAATGTCTGACGGAAGGCCTGTGGGGATATTCGATTCCGGCGTGGGCGGCCTGACGGTCGCAAAGCAGATCCGTAAGCTTTTGCCCGGCGAGGATATAGTATATTTTGGCGATACCGCGCGTGTCCCGTACGGCACGAAGTCGAAAGAGACGGTTACCAGATTCTCCGTCGAGAATGTAGAGTTCCTGATGGAGAAGGATGTGAAACTCGTAGTCGTGGCATGTAATACCGCGTCGTCGCTGGGACTCGATTTTCTCAAGCGCTGTTTTCGCGTGCCGATAATAGGCGTAATAGAGCCGGGAGCCAGGGCCGCGGCAGCCGCGACGAGGACGAAGAGGGTGGGCGTCATGGGGACCAATGCCACGATATCGTCGGGAGCGTATGAGAGGGCGATCAGGAAGATTGGCCCCAAGATCTCGGTGGTTGTCCGGGGGTGCCCGCTATTTGTTCCGCTTGTGGAAGAGGGATGGCTGAATAAGCCGGTTACCCGCCAGGTAGCGTCGGAGTACCTGGTGCCGCTTAAGGCCGCGAGGATCGATACGCTCGTTATGGGATGCACGCATTATCCGCTTCTGAAAGAAGTGATACAGGGCGTTATGGGGCCGGGTGTGACTCTGGTAGATTCTGCCAAAGAAGTGGCTAAAGAAGCGCGTAACATCCTCGATGCCGCGGGCCTTTTGAATGCGCCTGGACGAAAAGGGAAAGATTTCTTCTATGTCAGCGACGAGCCGTCGCGTTTTATCAGGATGGCCGAAAGGTTTCTCGGGAAGAAAATAAAATGTGCCAGGAGGCCGGTGTGAGCGGAATATATGAAATAAAAGTGAAGGCAAATTTCAGCTCCGCGCACAATCTCCGCAACTACCGCGGAAAGTGCGAACATCTTCACGGCCATAATTGGGCGGTCGAAGCTGTTTTTGTTTACAGGAAGCTCGATAAGGATGGTATGGCCCTCGATTTCAAGGCTGCCAGGAAGATGCTCGGGGATATTCTCGAAAGATTGGACCATTCGTATCTGAATGAGATCGGGGATTTTAAAAAATTGAACCCCACTTCCGAGAATATAGCCGGATGGATATACGGCGAGATGAAGAAGGTTTGCCCTCAAACAGCTTCCGTATCCGTCTGGGAGAATGAAAACTCCTGCGCGACATACAGGGAAGATTGAGAAAACTATGAAGAAGGCGGTGGTCCTGCTTTCGGGCGGGCTCGATTCGGCGGTCACTCTTTATTACGCGCGTGACAAAGGATATGACTGCCACGCGGTCATGTTCGATTACGGCCAGAGGCACGGGAGAGAACTTCTGTGCGCGGAGAAGATCGCTAAAGCCTGCGGCGCCAGCATTAAGCTTGTGAGGCTGGAGCTCCCCTGGAAGGGCTCGAGCCTCGTGGATGACAAGGCGCCTATCCCGTCGGGAAGAAGTTCCAGGGAGATCAAAGAAGGCGGGATACCTTCGACATACGTGCCGGCTCGCAATACCATATTCCTGAGCATAGCGGCATCGTACGCGGAATCGATCCGCGCGTCGGCAATATTCATCGGCGCCCATACCGAGGACTCCAGCGGGTATCCGGACTGCAGGGCGGAGTACCTGGAATCTTTCGGGAAGGTCGTCGCGACAGGGACAAAACTCGGCCTTGAGAATAAGCTGAAGCTCGAATTTCCGCTTATCAGAAAGAAGAAGGCTGAGATAATAGAGCTGGGCCGCGGCCTCGGCGTGCCGTTTGAGAATACATGGTCCTGTTATAAGGGCGCCGACGGGCCGTGCGGAACATGCGATTCGTGCGTATTAAGGGCAAAGGGATTTAAGGAAGCGGGCATGGAGGATCCGGCAGTTGAAAGAACCTGAAGCGGCGGTAGCGGACATATTCTCGTCAATCCAGGGCGAAGGGGTATTCGTCGGGGCCAAGCAGATATTCGTGCGTTTTAAGGAATGCAACCTGATGTGCAGTTTTTGCGATGAACCCAGGCAGGGCCCGGCGGTAGTATATACGCCGCGTTCGCTCATGTCTGCGGTCAATCTGCTTATACAGGAGAAGGGCCCGCACCATTCGGTCTCCCTGACGGGCGGAGAGCCGCTCTGTCATGCCGATTTCCTGCTGAATTTTCTTCCGTTACTGCGGCGGAACAGGATAAGGTCGTATCTGGAGACCAACGGGACACTGCCGGAGGCCCTCGCGCGCGTGATAGATCTCGTCGATATAATTGCCATGGATTTCAAATTGCCTTCTTCAACGGGCCTGCGAGCCTTCTGGGGCGAGCATCTCGATTTCCTGAAAATAGCGTCGAAGAAGAAAGTATTCGTTAAAGCGGTGGTCACGGCAAATACCACCAATAAAGATATTGAGAAAGCCATCTCCATAATAAACGGAATGGGGAAGAATATACCTTTTATTCTCCAGCCCGCCACTCCGGCGAGAGAAGGCGGCAAAGAGGTGGGCAAGGAGAGATTATTGGAATTTTTGGAGATGGGGACCAGGGGAGACCTCGAGCATATACAGGTTATACCGCAGATGCATAAATTGAAAGGAGTTAAATAAAAAATGAGAATATCTTCATATGAAGGATTGCAGGACAGGGTAAGAGAATTTAAGACCCCATCCATAGAAATATGGAAGAACCAGTTCGCGGACAGGGACTATGTGATACAGATAGATATCCCGGAATTTACGTGCATATGCCCTAAGACGGGCCTGCCGGATTTTGCGTCGATAATCGTAAGGTATGTGCCGGATGAAACATGCCTGGAATTGAAGAGCTTGAAATACTATATTCTCTTTTTCCGCAATGTCGGTATATTCAATGAAAATGTGGTAAATAGGATGCTCGACGATTTTGTGAGGATCTGCTCTCCGCGCTGGATGGAAGTGCGAGGAGAGTTCAATGCCCGCGGCGGGATAAAGACTACGGTCGTGGCGGAGCACGGCGAGAGGCCGAGAGAAAAGGTGGCGGAGAAAGCGTGAGGACAGTAGATACAGCTAAAGTCAGGAAGGCTGTCGAAGAGCTCTGCCTGAAGGCGAATTTCGAGCTCAGGAAGGATGTGCTTCGCGCGCTGAGGACGGCTCTTGGCAGGGAGAAGTCGGCTCGGGCAAAGGGCATACTGAGATCGCTCATCGAGAACGCGCGCCTGGCGAAAGCGAAGAGGATCGCGATATGCCAGGATACCGGGATGGCGGTGGTCTGGATGGAGATAGGGCAGGGCGTCAGGTTTACCGGCGGCAGCCTGCGCAGGGCCATAAATGACGGCGTAAAAGCCGCTTATAAAAAAGGGTATCTGCGTAAATCGGTCGTCGGAGACTGCATTATCAGGCGGAATACGCGGACCAATACGCCAGCGATCATCATGACTGAGATCGTTGACGGCGACAGGGTAAAGATAGAGGTTTCGCCAAAGGGTTTCGGAAGCGAGAACAAGAGCCGGATAAAGATGTTTAAGCCGACCGCCTCTCTCCGCGAGATAAAAGATTTCATTCGTGATGTTGTTATGCAGGCGGGCCCGGACGCATGCCCGCCGCTCGTCCTTGGCATAGGTGTGGGAGGGACATTCGAGACGGCGGCTGTTCTCGCGAAGAAAGCGCTTCTGCGGCCTGTAGGAAAACATAATTTGAATAAGAGCCTCGCCGCTCTCGAAAAAGAATTATTCGATGAGATCAACGCTCTCGGGATAGGGCCGATGGCACTCGGGGGCAGGACTACCGTGCTTGGCGTGAATATTCTGGATTATCCTACGCATATAGCCGGTTTTCCTGTGGCGGTGAACGTAAGCTGTCATGCCACAAGGAGCGCTTCGAGGACGATATGATCCCGAAAAAGATACACACTCCTCTTGCAGATGATGTGATCAGGTCGCTCAGGGCCGGAGACGAGATTCTTTTAAGCGGTGTGATATTGACGGCAAGGGATGCGGCGCACAGGAGGCTGTTCGATATGCTGAAGAGAGGCGGGCGCATTCCGCTGGATTTAAGGGAAACCGCGATATACTATGCTGGCCCGACACCGGCCAGGCCGGGCAGGCCCATAGGAGCATGCGGCCCGACGACGAGCTCGCGGATGGACGCATTCACTCCGGCGCTGCTGGAGTCCGGACTGGCTGTTATGATCGGTAAAGGCGACAGGTCGCCCGAAGTGCGCAGGGCGATAAAGAAACACGCCGTGGTGTATTTCGTCGCGACGGGCGGCCTCGGCGCATTGCTCTCGACTAAGGTTAAGTCGTCGAAGGTGATCCTCTTCAAAGAACTGGGCCCCGAGGCTGTCCACAGGCTGGAGGTTAAGGATTTCCCATTAACAGTCGCCATCGATTCGAAAGGAAATGACATATATGACAAGGCAGGATGGAAGAAGCAATAACGAGCTGCGCGCCATAAAGGTAGCAAAGAACTATATTAAGTACGCGGAGGGTTCGTGCCTCATAGAGTTCGGCAATACCAAGGTTATTACGACGGCAAGTGTCGAGCCGACGGTGCCGCCATTCCTGAAAGGCAAGGGAAAAGGCTGGGTCACGGCCGAATACTGCATGATACCAAGGTCCTGCAAGTCGCGCGTACCGCGCGAGTCGGCGAAGGGCAGGCTCGGCGGCAGGACCCACGAAATACAGCGCCTGATAGGCCGTTCGATGAGGACGGTAGTCGATACCGCCAAGCTGGGCGAGCGCACTATCTGGATGGACTGTGATGTCATACAGGCGGACGGCGGTACGAGATGCGCGAGCATCACCGGCAGTTTCATTTCGCTGGTACTGGCGCTGGCACATATGAAAAAAGAGGGCCTGATAAGCGAGGTGCCCGTCTCTGATTATGTCGCGGCGGTGAGTGTGGGGATGATCGACGGCAAGCCCGCGCTGGACCTCGATTACGAAGAGGATTCGACAGCGGAAGTGGATATGAATATCGTCATGACGGGCGACGGCCGATTTATCGAAGTGCAGGGCACCGCCGAGCGCGAGCCATTCTCAAAGGCCGACATGGAGAAACTGCTGGCATTGGCAAAAAAAGGCGCCGAAGAGCTGATATCGATACAGAAGAAAGCGCTTAAAGGGATCGTTTAGTTAATCCCGTCATTGCGAGGGCGAAGCCCGAAGCAATCTAAAGCCCACAACTAATAGCGAGACAGCAATGGAGAGAAGGATCCTGGTAGTAGCCACGAAGAACGACAAGAAACTGCGCGAACTTAAAAGATACCTTAAGGCGGTAAGGGCAGAGGTCGTATCACTGAAAGAGTTTCAGGGCGCGCCGAGGGTCGTCGAAGACAAGCATACATTTAAAGGCAATGCCGTCAAGAAAGCGCTCGCGGTATCGAGATTTGTCAAAGGGCTCGCGATAGCCGATGATTCGGGGATCTGCGTCAAGGCTCTTGACTGGGCGCCGGGCGTGAAGAGCGCGCGTTTTGCGGGGCATGCCAAAAGCGATAGGGCCAATAACAGCAAGATGCTCGGGATGCTGGAGGGCCTGCCGCTTCCAAAGCGCCGGGCGAAGTTCGTCTGCGCCGTTGCCATAGCGGATAACGGCAGGATCGTGAAGACGATCGAGGAGAATTGCGCGGGGTTCATTGCATTCGAGGCTAAGGGAAAGTACGGGTTCGGGTACGATCCGCTGTTTCTCATACCGAAATACGGCAGGACGTTCGGCCAGCTCGGCCTGAAGGTGAAAGACAGGATGAGCCACCGTTCGAAGGCGCTCAAAAAAGCGCGGGCGTTCTTGAGGAAGTACCTGTAGTTTTATGATATAATCGGGGCGTAGCGCAGCTGGCTAGCGCACCTGCTTTGGGAGCAGGGGGTCGACAGTTCGAATCTGTCCGCCCCGACCAGATTAGTTGACAGTTAACGGTTGATGGTTGACAGGGTGGTCATTGCGAGGACTGCGAGGCTCGACACCGAAGGTGGCGGCCGAAGCAGGACGAAGCAATCTAAAGCAGTTTAATTAAGATGCGCCTGTAGCTCCCCGCCGGGAGTGAGATTAGGGGCGGGGCAGGCCGCCAGAGTTGTTTGAGTTAGAATATATGTCCCTGTAGCTCAGTTGGATAGAGCATCTGCCTTCTAAGCAGAGGGTCGCCTGTTCGAATCAGGCCAGGGACGCCATTCTAAAGGAAATAAAACATATGGGTAACGCGTTATTCGGATTACAGGCAAAGACGGCGCAGGAGATGGCGTACATAGCGATGGACTTCATCTCGAAGAACATCGTCAATATCATCGGCAGTGTGATAATACTGGCCGTCGCGTGGGTGATCGCCAATTTTCTGTGCGGCGGGATCAGGTTCCTGCTCTTAAGGCACAAAGCCGATGTTACCATAACGAAGTTCCTGGTGGATATGCTGAGGGCCGCAGTGATGTGCGTGGCTTTTCTTATCGCGCTCGGTAACTTCGGGATAACCATAGCGCCGTTCATCGCGGGGCTCGGCGCGGTCGGTTTCGGCGCGAGTTTTGCGCTCCAGGGGCCTCTCTCCAATTACGCCGCGGGAGCGACGCTGATATTCACAAAGCCTTTTAAGGTGGGCGACATACTCGAAGTGGGCGACCAGGTCGGAGAGGTCATCGATATGACGCTGGCGCGGACCATACTTAAGACGCTAGACGGGACGCGGATCATCATCCCCAATAAGAAGATAATAGGGGAGATAATGCACAACTACTCCGAATTCAAGAAGCTCGACATGAAGATAGGAGTGGCATACTCGTCGGATGTCGAGAAGGCGCTGCGCATATTCAAGGATGTCGTCGCACGGGATAAAAGGATCACCGCGCGCCCGGAGCCGAAGATCGGCATATCGGAATTTGCCGATTCGAGCATCAATATTTACGCCAGGCTATGGTGCAGGCAGTCGGATTACTGGGACGTGATGTTCGATATTAATAAGGCCGTGCTGGAATCGTTCAGGCATGGCGGGATAACCATACCTTTCCCGCAGAGGGACGTTCATGTAATTACGGAGGGAAAAAAGATATGATGAAGAATAGCATTGTTATAGCGCTGGCATTGACCCTGATCCTGTCGGGCGTTACTCATGCAGGGCTCTTCGAGAATAAGAAGATCTCGGAGGCCCTGCAGGGCCCGGACCTTAAGGTCGGTATGACTAAGGAAGCCCTGGTCGCCGTGATAGGATATCCACCGGAAGGCAAGCCGAAGCAGGACGGCCTCTTTTACAGGTTCGCGCAGAGCAGGGTGACCGCTGCCGGTAAGGAAGAGTCCTGGACGTATCAGATCGCGCCGAGCGCCGAGGGCGTGCGCAGCGTTACCTTCAAGCTCGTCGACGGCAAAGTCGCCGAGTGGAACGAGTGGCTCGATACGAAGAAGTAGGGATTGATATATACGAATTGTGGTGGGCGTAGCTCAGCCTGGCAGAGCACTTGACTGTGGCTCAAGACGTCGCGGGTTCAAATCCCGTCGCCTACCCCAACTTATTGTTGCACAATGAGTTACAACATTTAGTGGCAGAGGAATAGTTTGTGGCTCTGTTTGCACGGGTTCGAATCCCGTTAGCCACCCCATGGTTCGGCGCGCCCCGCTTAGGAGATTAACTCCGGGCGGGGCTTGCTCACCATGGCCCTATTTTAAAATAATATGAAAAAATATCTAATATTTGTCTTGATGGTCA
>JAFGRN010000063.1 GCA_016935115.1 Candidatus Omnitrophota bacterium
GAGCAGGTCCTTGGGCAGCGATATGCCGAACCTGAATAGTCCCGTCATAAGATCTCCGTGTTACATTTTTTAGAATTGTAGCATAAAGCGGTTCTTTGTCAATAAAAATTCATCGGGGACGATCCATTTGGGGACACCCTGAGCTATCCCCTGCCGATGGCCTCTGTAAACGCTGACTTCAATATCTTGAAATTTTCCCTGGAATAATATGCCCTGTCTTTCGCTTCCAGCAAAGGCCCGAGTTTTGCCGTGCAATCACGCGGATACAGCTTCTCCAAATCCTGCATGACCTTCCGGAGTTTTTCGACGGAGATGGCGTCTAACTTTATCCCCTTTTTCAGCAGAAACTCTATATCAAAAATATCCCTGGCCTCGTGCCTGCCCAGAAAAGCTTCTACCTTCGACCTGATCACCTCATCAAGCCGCGCCGCCTTTATAATGACCTGAATATTGGAGTGGGGACTGTACGCTATCACATTTTCTGTAGCCACATTCTTCGCTTCTCTCCTGATCTCAATCTTGAGCCGGCGCGGATAGCCCTTGGACCTGATCTCAAAAAGCATGGTATGAAATTTCATGGCCGAATCGGTTATCTCGTAGGAGAGCGCCAGGCACTCGCGGACATTTTTAAAAAAAGCTTTTTCGTCGATATCGCCCGACACCCAGAAATCCAAATCCACAGAAAACCGGTTCAATCCATGGCAAAGCCGCAGCATGGTGCCGCCGCAAAAAACAACCCGGCTGAGCAGTTTCTTGCTGTTAAGCCTATCGAGGACTTCCAGCTCAAATTGTTCCTGCTTTATCAGATCTTGCATATCTTCTTAGCGATCTCCTTCGTCTTTTTCGGAAATACCTTCAATATCGCCCTGAGAGCGGCCTTGTCAAAATGCTTCATGTTTATGGAGTCCAGGTCGAGTCCGAACCTTCCGAACGAATAGAGGTAGAGCGAATCTATAAGCGCTTTTTCGGGTGTCGCGATAAAAAAATCTTTCATCTTCACAAAACCGAAATAAAGCTCCTTCTTTAACTTATAATAGCTGAACTCGGCCGGGGGCGCCTCGAACGCGGCCGACCGTTTCAATGAGGCGCTCTCAAAAAAATCCCTCTGCACCTGGGTCGTCATCTCATAATAAGAAAGGGCCGTCATGAATGAAATATACGACGGCACCTGCAGATAATTGGCTATCTTAAAGCGGCCTTCGGGCGCGAGGCGGCCCCACATCTCCTCAAGAACGTAAAAATTGTTCTTCAGCCGTATAAAGACGCCGTTTTTTACATAACGGTTGCAGAAGACATAAGCCGACGCATGCCCTATTCCGGATATCCGGGCAAGGTCATCTATGGTAAAGTAGGGCAGTTCCCTCAGTTTTTTAATCGTCTCGAGCTTCATATCAGATATATATACTTAACATATATGTTAAGTATATACTCTTAATGCCTTTTTGTCAATACCCCCTGCATACGGTTCAGGGACGGCCCCCTATTCGTCCATCCAATATTCACGGTCATTCAGGCCCATAACCTTCGGTTCCAGTATTTTTGTGTTTCTGCCAAAAATGTAACCCGATCCATACAGATTACGCGCCCAATATAATGCTTCTTTCCCTAAATAATAAGTTATATGTAACCATAGCGGAGGAGATATCTTTCTTACCTCATATGTTACATAATCATGGTTAACCATTACCCGAACATAATGCAGATAACCGCCCTCGGATTCCGGGATCTCCATAAGCATCCCGGCGCCGCCTGTGGTTATATAATCTACCCCGTCGAATTGCTGATGTTTAAACATGTGTTTATGCCCGGCAAATACCATATCTACACGATATTTCGCCAAAAGCTTCCTAAGATTATACGCCCAGGGAGCATTATCAATATTGTACCATTCCTGTTGGCAGGGATCGCATGGCGGTTTATGCATTACAACAAATATATTTGTGAATTTTTGCCCTTCTTTTAATTTTTCTTCAAGCCACGCGAAATCAGGGCCGCCATCCGCATTATCGACAATTATAAAATAAGAGTTCCTGTTTGAAAAAGCAAACTGCTTACTGCCGCAATACTTTTCAAAAAGTTTTCTGTCATCATGATTACCTATAGCCGCAATGGCAGGATATTTAATAAGGGCCTGCATTTTCTTCCACGACTTAAAATCGTGTTCGGAGCCGTCCAGGGTAATGTCGCCAACCGATAAGACAAAATCTATTGGGACCTTGCGGAACCTGTCTTCTCTATTTATGTGCCATATTTCTTTTAAGGTCGATGCGTCGTTGGCAAAGAGCCCGTTGTGGCTGTCGCCAAAAACTATAAAAGAAAAATACGAACCCTCATTATTTTCTAATTTTTTAACGTTCTCCTGATTATTGTCATTTAAACCGGCTGGCGCCATAAACCAGAAAGGAATAAGCGGAAGAAATGAATAAATAACAACACTTAGAATTATTGCCAGAACGGCCGCCCTGAATCTATGCGTTTTTGTTTTCATGTTTTTGCCATTTTTCATCGCAGTATTACGAAATTAAGCGCCGAGCCTACTATGATGCTGATCGTTACCATGATAAGCGCCGATTTTATCAGGTCCTTCACGCCCAATTCCTTCCATAGGACTATAAAAGTGGCAATACACGGAAACGACATTGCCAGTAATGTTGTCGCTATGAATAATTGCTTGGCGGAAAGCCCGAGAGGCGCGAGCATCCCCACCGCGACATCCTTCCTTAAAAAACCTATGGCAAGAGCGACTATCGCCTCTTTCGGCAGCCCGAACAGGCCATGGATGACCGGCGAGAATATCCCGGTCACAATGTCGAAGAGCCTGAAGTACAGGAGTATATTGATGAACAGGACGCCCGCCAGGACGATCGGCACCGCCTCGAATAGAAAACCCTTGATCCGAAAATACAGCTTTCTCCCGAGTATCGCTAACGGCGGAAATCTGTAAGGAGGGATCTCCAGCAGGAATTCCGGGCTATACCCGGGCAGCAGCTTATTAAGGATCCATCCCAATACCATGACCACAAAAAATAATGTCAGATAGACACCGCCCGCGTAAAATCCGCCGAACGCGCCCAGGAGCCCGACTATCATGGCCTGCAGCGGGACACAAGGCACGCCTATGGATATGATGGTCGCGGCGATAAATCTTTCGCGCTTCGATTCCAATACGCGCGTCGACAATATGCCGGGGACATTACAGCCAAAACCCAAGAGCACCGGTATTATGGCGTAACCGTGCAGGCCCAGGCGGTGCAGCAGATTGTCCAGCAATATCGCCAGGCGGGGCAGATAACCTATGTCTTCCAGAAGGCTTAGGACAAAATAGAATGATATGACATACGGCAGGACCATCCCGAATTCTATATAAGGAGCGGTGGTCAGCACGCCCAGTGATTGCTTAAAATCGATCTTCCCGTTGACCAGGTCCCCTATCAGCAGGTGGAATAGAAAACTTTTTTCCTGCCAGTGAAGCGTCATTTTTTCCAATAACGGCTGGATCGTTCCGTAAAAAATCGGGTCCGTTATCTTATTTATTATAAACTCTCCCACGAACCTCACTATCTTGAACGACAGATATATGATCCCCGCCGCCATTATAAAACCCGTAAGCGGCCTCACGGACGCGTCTTCCAGCACCTCCCTTAACCTGTGATGGCGATGCTCAAGGCGCTGGACCTGTTCGATAATGCGCCCTATCTCTTTCCACCGCTCCTCGTGAGAAAGTTCGGTTTTCCGCACAGGCGCGATATCCTTTATCCTCTCGATCAGTGATTTTATGCCCGCTCCCGTTACGGCGCATGTGGGAATGACCGGGACGCAAAGGATCTCCTCCAATTTCCTGGCATCTATATGGACGCCCCTGTGAACCGCGTCATCGCACATATTAAGGCACGCGATCACGGGAAACCCCTCTTCTATTAACTGCAGGGTAAGGAGCAGGTTCCTCTCGAGATTAGTTGAATCTATAATATTAATGACCGCGATCTCACCTTTAGGATATTCTTTCAGCAGGGAGACGGCCACTTCTTCGGCACCCGAGCTCGGTTCCAGGGAGTATGCCCCGGGCAGGTCAACGACTTCTATCCTTTTGCCACCCAGGCCCAAATAGCCTTTGACAAACTCTATGGTCGTGCCGGGATAATTGGACGATATTACATGGACACCCGTAAGGCGGGAAAACACCACACTCTTGCCGACATTCGGATTGCCGATCAGGTATATTTTCTTGATCATTCTGTTTCTATGATAATCTTTGCCGCCATCCCATGCCCCAGCGCCAGAACGCTTCTGCCCGCTTTTATCACTACGGGGCCCCTTAATCCGATATAGCTTAATTTGATGACTTCCCTGCCTATATAAAGCCCCATGCTCATCAGCCTGTTTTGCAGTAAAACGCCTCCCGCGATCTCGGAGATCCTGCCCCTGCAATTTGGCTTAAGATGCACTAAAGAGGTCTTCTTCATGGCTCATTATTATACCACGGATGGGAACCCGCACATCTGTATTTTTATAAGATATGATGTTTGATTGCTGCTTCAAGCTCCGGCTTAGAAAGAGCGCCCACGATCCTATGCGCTTCTTTGCCTTGCCTGAAGATCATTAATGTGGGTATGCTCATAATACCGTAATTGGAGGCTGTTTCGGGAGATTCATCTACATTTAACTTGCATACTTTTAATCTGCCCTTATATTCTTCCGCCACGTTTTCAACTACAGGCGCTACCATACGGCATGGCCCGCACCATGTGGCCCAAAAATCCACCAGAACCGGCAGGTCAGACGCCAGGACTTCCTGTTTAAAATTACTATCGTTCGCGTTAATCTCCATCATTTTTCTCCTTTTTTCCCGCTACCACCACAAAACCACCCCTACCAAAACCCTTACTCGCTTTATGAACCGACTTCATGCTGTCAGGCGGCTTAAATATCGTTTGCCAAAAAATAAACCTGCCAAACCCCGCGGTTTTCAATAAATCCGCTATCTTCCCAATAGTAAAAAAATTCGCTTTTTTATAAAATACGCTTTTCTTGCTCTTATAAAGCCTGCCGAGGAAGCTGTCCTCGTCTACTATGCCAATAATAATCTTTCCATTATCCTTCAAAACCCTATTGGCTTCTTTCAAAACCTGCGGCGGGTTCTTCGTAAAACATAACGTAATAACGATCAACACGTAATCGAAGGATGAATCCTTAAAAGGAAGGTTCTCGCCGAAACCGAGAAATGTGCCCACACCTCTCTCTGCGGCTATCTTAATCATTCTCTTTGAAGGATCAATTCCGGTTTTAATACCCAGCGCGGCAGCAAATCTTCCGGTACCTACCTCTATTTCCAGCCCGGTTCCTTTACGCGGCAAAACCTTCCGCACGGCTTCCAGCTCTGATAAATAAGCGAATCTATTCCTGTCGTACCAACTATCGTACTTTTTATAATACCTGTCAAAAACACTCATTTTCCCGCGCGTTTTCGTAAAATCCTTTATTTGTTCAAACCAGGCTAAATGGATTAAAGATCCAAATCTCCCAGCCATCCGTCATAGAATCGCCTCAGGTGCTCATAAGTATCCCTGTCCATGACATTCTTCTTAACATCTTTTTCTTTGAATGAGAATCTGTACCCCGCGCAATACTTCATAATGGTATCTTTGGCATGGTTAATCTCTCTCATCCTGCTTTCACAGTTCTTCTTAGCTTCTTTCTTGTGCCTGTCAGGATGGTATTCAAGGCTGAGTTTCCGGTAAGAAGCTTTTATCTCTTCCAGGCTCGCGTCCTCTCCCAATTCCAATATCTTTCGGGCTCTATCGATCTGCTGAAAATCCATAATATCATATTCCTTCGGCTAATCTTCCAGATAAGGCTTAATTACGCCTTCAAAAAACTCTTTGGATTTATACCCTATATACTTCTGCACTACCTTAAAATTACGGTCAATTATCAAAGTCATCGGTATGGATCGGGCCGGGCCATAAATAGCCGCCGCGGAACCATTTTCTATCAGGACAGGGTAATTAATGCCGAATTTCCGGGCAAATGCCTTTGTAGCAGATGCCCCGGAAAGCGATATGCCTATCACTATAAACTTACCTCCGCCGTATTTTTTTTGAAGCTCTATAAAATGCGGGATCTCCTGTTTGCACGGAGGGCACCATGTCGCAAAGAAGTCCAATATGATAACTCTTCCTTTAAAGTCCGACAGGTTGACTGTATCGCCATTCATATCCCGCAAACTCAATTCAGCCGCGCCGGCTGATACAGGTTCCACGCGGATACTAAAAATAAACGACATTAAGATAATGGCTATGATCTTTATGAATAGCCGCATCTTCACGCGTTCCTCCCCTTGAAGTTTTATTTTACGAAAATGCTCAGTATTTTTTCCGATATCATGTTCATCGAATCGGTTATTATCAAGAGTCCCACTACCATAAGCAATACACCGGAGATTTTGTTAACATTGGCCATGACCGTTTTGAAGCGGTTGAAATATTTAAGGAAAGAATGTATCGCCAGGGCCGTAAATATGAACGGTACGCCTATTCCCGCCGAATAGAGCGAAAGGAGCTTCGCCCCTTCGGCTACGTTTCCCTCGGTGCCGGCTATGACGAGTATCGAGCCGAATATGGGCCCCGCGCAGGGCGTCCACGCCGCCGCAAACGTTACTCCGACCAGAAATGAACCGAAGTAACTCGCTCTTTTGGTATGGATACTGAGATGATGGTCTTTCTCCATGAAACCTACCTTGAATATGCCCGTCAAAGTGAGGCCGAAAAGTATTATCAATAATCCTCCGCCTATACGGATAAACTTCTGGTACTGAAAAAGCGCCTTGCCAACCGCTGTGGCCGTAAGTCCCATCAATATGAAGACCACCGAAAATCCCAGGATAAAAAGCATTGTGTGTGAAAGCGTCTTGCTCGTAAAATGCTTCCGCTCATCCTTAAGATCGCCGTATGACACGCCTGTTATATACGCGATAAACGAAGGAACGAGCGGCAGAATACACGGAGAAAGGAACGTGAGCACTCCCGCCATAAACGCCACTATCAAAGAGACCTGTTCGCCTGCCATAGTATCCCTCCTTTTTTAATACGGCCCGTTAATGATAGCTCTTCTCAATATAAAACCAAAAAAATAATAACTTTACGCATTCCTGCATTTGGCGCATAACCCGTAAAAATCTATGCAATGGTTCTGGATCTTAAAATCATACTTTTTCGAAAGCATCTCTTCCCTTCTCCTGATAAAATCTTTCTCATTATCCCGGAAGCCGGAATAGTCGATTATACTATTGCATTTTTTGCATATCAGATGATGGTGATGGCTCTCATGGCGGCATTCGGCCAGCTCGTAAACAGTCTTGCTGTTACCGGTTTCAAATTTCCATACCAGGCCTATATTGACCAATAGTTCAAGGTTCCGATAGATCGTGGCCAGGCCTATATTGGGCTCTATCCTGGAAGCTGACTTATAAATCTGCTCTGCATTAAGATGTTTTTCTGTAGCGCTAAGGACATCCAGGATCGCATGCCTGGGTTTAGTAAGCCTGCAGCAGCATTTACTCAGCTTCTCATAACACCAGAATGTTTTTTTATCCCGCAGATTCCTCATCTATACGTCCTATTGAGAACTATTCTCATTAATAAAATTAGTATACCATATCCGGTGCATATGTCAAGCGTTCCATGTTATCTATCGGCTTTTATGCAGCAGTATAATGTCTCCCAGCTTACACCCCGCGTCCCTGGCTATAACAGGGCATTTTGCCATAAAAAGGAAGAACACGTGCCTCTTACAATCCGATAATGCCTCAAAATTGCCCTGCCCTTTGCTTATCACCATATCGGCGCGTTTAAATATCTTTAAAAATTCCTTTGAACAGAAAGAGAGTACCGTCCCGGGTGTATCCACGCCGCTGGAAATAATACTCGCGCTATTTCCTATCCCCGCGGCAAGCGCGTCTTTCCTGAGAGCGTCGTTTATAACCGGTTTCTCTTTAACCGCGTAAATAATATTCTTATCCCTGCCGGAGCCTTTTATCTCTTCTATCAGGATCCGGTCAAATACAACCTCGCCGGCATTATCCCCCAGGTAAAGAATAATCTTAGATCTTTTCACCGCGGCGCGAAAATGCCTGTAATCGAATATCGAACTGCCCTCTTTCCGGATAGCGTCCTCTTCTCTATCCAGTATCCTTTTAAGCTCTTCTTCTATATTCAGGGTATTTTTTATACCATAATCGATAATATTGCCGGCGATCGCCAGCTCAACCGCCGTTAACAAACTATCGCGCGAAGACACGACTTTCTTCTTTAGCCTGGCGTAGATACCTAAGGCAAGCTTGTTGCTTTTCTCTTTTATATCGGCGTAAGGATCCGCCTCACGCGTGATCTTTTTGACAATACCATAGATGATTTTGGCGGTTTCGGGCGGGCTCGAAGCTAGAGAAAATTCAGGCAGGTTAAGCGCGACTTCATCCAGTATCCTCTTCTGCGCCTTTTCATCGGCGCCGGAAAGCCTTCCGGCTTCAAGCGCCTGTTTAAAAAAACATGGGATACATTCCAGGTAAGTCTTCATCCGTTCTTCAGGTTTTACCCCTTCTCTTCAGGGTATCTTCCGAACTGATGGGATGGACATTTTTCTTTACAGCGCCATAAACGGAAATAACGTTTAAGCCGCGAAAATACCCTTCTATAGCGGCCATCTCGTCCCTTGTCAGGGGTTTTATCCCGCAGGGCCTTAATGGCGTATTAAGCTGGACCTCGTCGGGATGGATCTCTTTTGATATCCGGGCGAGCTCTCCGGCGCAAACTTTATTCTCGTCCATGAACATAATCTGCAATGCCAGCTTCCCTTTGTAAGAGTTTCTGAAATCTTTTATGGCGCGCACCACTCCATCCAGCGTGATCCCCTTAACCGGGCGGTTGACCCGCTCAAAAATATCCTGTGAAGGCGCGTCCAGTTTGCAAACGACAAGATCCGGCAGCAACAGGTCCTTCACGACATCTTCCCTGTGCATGAGGGAAGAGTTTGTGATAACGGCCGTCTTCTCCTGCCTTGCCTGTTTTACTGCCTTTATCATACTGCCCAGGTTTTTAGCCAATGTAGGCTCCCCCGCGCCGGAAAAAGTAATATAATCTATATCCAGGGCGGGCAACGACCCAAGTTCTTTTATTATCTCCTCTGTAGGGACAAACACCTTGCGCTCGCCTGTCAGGTATTCTGTCCTTCCGATCTGGCAATAAATGCAATCAAACGTGCAGGCCTTTTCCGGCGCCGATATAGGGTCGATGCCCAGGGAACTGCCCAGCCTCCACGAAGGCACGGGGCCGTATATATATCTGTAGTTTTTATTCACGCATCTTCCCTATGGCATCCTGCGCCGCCTGCCACTATCTCAAATCCCTCATAGTACCTTTATTTTCCCGTATTACTTTCAGCTGATACAGGTTAACCCCCGCGACCCTGGCCTCCGCGGTCGCCGTTGACGCGAGCATTACGGGAATGTCTTTACGGGTATAAAAATCCCTTTTGCCTGCGCAATCACCCACGGCAAAAATATCGGGATCGACCGTCCACATGTATTCTATGCGGTTTTCATCATAACACAGACCTGATATACTACATCCATGCCGTTATCTTTGCAATATTGTATCGCTTTTTCATTTTCGGCGCCCGGCTGAAGCCAGATCTTTCTTATTCCTTTGTCTTTGCATTCAACCAGTATACTCTCCGTCACCGCCGGCGGAGTGACCAGATTAACAACATCTATGGTAAACGGTATATCCTTAACGCTCGAATAACAGCACAGGCCCTCAACTTCTTTAATAACAGGATGAACAGGATACACATCATATCCCTTATGTTTTAATGCCTTAAGGATCCTGTAGGCGTATTTTGAATCGTCGCGGAAAGAACCGGCCACGGCAAAAGTTTTTTGAGCCAAAAAATCACTTATCAATTTTTCCATAATATATCATGCGCCTTAAAGATCAGTTATCAGCCCTTCGCCCGGTATTACGCAATTATCTCCATACTCTTTGATGATCAGCTCCTGCGCGGAGCGGCCGGTACAATGAAAAGGCATCATCCTGCGGACTCCAAGTTTCTTCAATTCCGATATGATATCACGGATCTTCCCAATCGCGTGATCTTTCAGGTGAAACCCCCCTATCAACATATCGACACCGCTATTAAAAACATCTTTGGCGTGGCGCGTTATTTCAACTATTCCGGGGTGGGCGCATCCCGTAATCACGGCCAACCCGCTCCCTGTTTTTACAGCCATATATTGTTCCGGTATATCGGAATCAAGGCGCTTTCCCGTAAGTTCGCCGCCCAGATAAATATTATCGCGCAGATTTGTCACTCCGGCTGCTTCCACGAAACTTGCGCCGTACCTGCCTATCTTCGCCTTGATCTCCGGATGAAAATGCGGGCATATATATACGGTTACGGAGCGGTTCTGCGCCAGTATATCCCACAGGCCCGCAACATGATCCCAATCATCATGAGAAATAATAATATGTTTTATTTTTCCGATATCCGCGCCGAATTTTTTTAACTGTTTTACCACATAGCCCGGCTTGCCGAATGTGTCAAAGAGTATATCGTCATCGATAAGGATCGAAAGCCCCCAATGTTTTATTAAACGCTGCCATTTCGTCGAACCTTCGGCCAGGATCCTGATCTTCATGATCTCGCCATCGCCTTTCTGATGCCAAATATATTGGGCGAATATCCCGAAACGAGCCCATTCCCTTTTTCGGTAAGGGCATATACCGGCAATGCCCCGGGCAGTATCTTTACCGCTTTTTTCCCCAAAATATTCCTGGCATCTCCGGACTGGCATGCCCACACGATATCGGCATATTTTTCAACTTCGTCCAGCCGGCTTTTTTTAATGCCGGTCGTGCATATAATAAGGATCGTCACCGATATTTCGCGCTCTTTTTCGGCGGCCCTTATGCCTTCAATGCTTTCCCCATTAAAAGCGCTAACCGTAACCGCTATCTTCTTAAAACCCCTTTTTGCGGCTTCTATAACGCCCGTTCTCTGGCTGATCGCCCCTCTTTCCTCCAATATATAACAGCCATACCTGCGCAATTTCACGGCAACTTCCGGAATAAAGGATGTCTCAAGCACTGCATGCATCCTTGCCCCTATACCCTGTACGATCTGCGGCACATCCGTTATCACAGTACCCGCGCCGTCACACACCGTTACCGCGCAATCGATGCTCTTATTTTTCAATCCATGCGCCATCAGCTCCGAAGCCCCGTAAGGCACGGAAATATCCTCATCCCATACCATCCTGTCTTTCGTGCAGAATCCGAAACGGGCGATCTTGCCTTCAATGACTTTTTTTATCTCATCCTTAAGCTTCTTAGCATGAATGGTGCCGGCGGTTTTAAGGCCTTTATAAAAAAATCCCGCGAGAGGACAATAGGAAATGCCAGGCTCCGTTACTTTTATCACTCTTCCTTCCGAAATCGTGATAAGTGATGAAAAATAACGGACTATATGGAGATCTTTTGCCATATATCCTTTATCGCCGATCTCACTTTTTCCGAAGCATCCTCCACGGCCGTCCTGCCGCGTACCAGCGCTTCGACGACCGAGCGGTCAAAAGGTATCTTCCCTACAAGCTCTATATTATTATCGGCGCAGTAAAGGCCTATTTCGCCGGAGATATCCTCATTCAGATCGTATTTATTTATTACAAGCCTGGCCGGCACCTTGAAATGCGCGCATACTTCCGCGACCCTTTTGGCATCGTGGAGCCCCGAAAGCGTGGGTTCGGTCACGATGAGAGCGCGGTCAACTCCGGCTATCGAGGCTATCACGGGACAGCCGATGCCGGGAGGGCCGTCGATGATCACAAAATTCAGGCCTTTTTTTTCGGCGATCTCTTTAGATACCTGCCTGACCTTCGCGACAAGCTTACCGGAGTTCTCTTCGGCTATACCCAGCTTCGCGTGCACAAAAGGGCCGTATTTCGTATCCGAAACAAACCATTCGCCGGCAATATTCTCCTTCATAGTGATAGCCCCGACGGGACAGATTAGACTGCATAAACCGCATCCTTCGCAGGACACGGGATCTATCGATAAGTCATCGTGTATGGCGTCGAATCTGCATATAACGGCGCATTTGCCGCACCTATTGCAAAGCTTCTTATCGAGCTTCGCGGTCTTTCCGCTCTTAAATTCATGGCGCTCTTTTACGGACGGATGCAATAAAAGATGCAGATCCGCGGCGTCGACATCGCAGTCGGCCATTACCTTATTCTTTGCGAGCGCGGCAAACGAGGCCGTCAGCACGCTCTTCCCCGTCCCGCCCTTCCCGCTGATAACAACGATCTGCTTCATCACGTCCTCTTAAAAAGTCAAAACCTTGTCGCTATCTTTAACTATATCGTACAGGTCCTTCATAGTTGAAAGGGGGCAAATTTCAGATCCTTGCGAGTTTCTGATTTTAAGGCACGAGCCGCATGACAGGATACTGCCGCCGCTATTAATAAATAGCTTCATCTGTTCAGTCACCTTAAATTTTTCGGTATCGATAGATTCGCATTCTACCCCTTTACCGAGTAGAAATACCTTAACCGTATCTTTTTGTTTAAGCGAAAAGGCACCCAGCCTGAACGCGTTCCAAACACTCTCCGCATCATTTGAGTAAATTATTACTCCCAGCTTCATGAGCGCCCCTTTCTTATTATATTAAACATCGCTCTGAACTTTTCTTTATACTCCGGTTTCCCCTGAACCATCGGGATTCCGCGTGAATACAGCAGGGCTATTTCCCTGTCAAATGGTATGCGCATCAAAATCGGTATTCCATTATCCCGGCAGTAATTGTCAACTTTATCATCGCCGATATCGGAGCGGTTAACGACCACACCAAACGGGATATTAAGCTTCTTCAATACCTCGACCGCCAGAATAAGGTCATTCAGCCCGAACGGCGTTGGCTCTGTTACCAGTATGCAGTAATCGCTCTTCTTTACGGCCGCGATAACTGGACAGGATGTTCCGGGCGGCGCGTCAATGATAACGGTCCGGGATGGATCGATGCGCTCCTGAACTTGCCTGATAAGCGGCGGAGCCATTATCTCGCCCACATTGAGCCTGCCATGAACAAATTTGATATCTCCGGAATCACCGGATTCGACGAGGCCTATCTCTTTATTTACCTCTTTGATCGCTTTTTGAGGGCAGAGCAGGCTGCATGCCCCGCATCCGTGGCAAAGGTGCGGGAATATCAGGACCTTCCCCTTCTCCCCGTCGGCCGGGGGAATGACCGCTATGGCATGATACGCGCACACCTCACGGCACTTGCCGCAGGCATTGCACTTTGTTTCATCGACTTCCGGAATGGGTATAAACGCGGGGATCTTTTCTTTTATCTTCGGCTTTAAAAAGATATGGGCATTCGGCTCCTCAACATCGCAGTCGAGAAGCTGTATATTGCTTAACGATAACGCAAGGTTGACCGCTATGGTCGTCTTACCCGTACCGCCTTTACCGCTCGCTACCGAAATTATCATAATATATTCCCGGCCGCTATCTCATCCTGGCAATAACCAGCCTCTGGGCCTGGCTCTGGCATTCGCTGACTTCAAACCCGTTTTTCACAAAATAGGCCTTCGCCTCGTCCAGATCATGCCTGGAGTGGTCGTGGACCCTTCCCTCGCGTTCATGGCAGGCATTGATTATCTCCAGCCCCTTCGCGTTAAAATCGCTCAATACTATCTTCCCCGAGCGCCGCAATAAACGCGCCATCTCATTAAGCACCGCATCCGGCCGTTTAAGATGGTGGAAGACATTGATGGAAAAGATGATGTCGAAGCTCCGGTCCGGGAAACCCGTTTTTTCGGCGTCTTCTATCCTGAAAGTGACCTGTTTTTCCAGGCCATGATACCGAAGGTTCAAATCCGCGATCTTCTGCTCTTCTTCAGATATGTCTATGCTCGTAAAACTGAAACCCCGCTTAGCCAGCGCGAGCGCAAAGTGCCCCTTGCCTGTGCCTATCTCCAGGATATCCCCTGAAATGGGCAGAGCTCCGTCAAGGATAAAGTCCCTCTCCTTTTCCAGGTCATACCCGAAACCCCGGTAAAACTTTACCCTCTCCATGTACTTTTTATGGTTTTCTATTACTTTATTTTCAGGGTTCATGCCATTATTCCCTGACCATCTTCATTCCGCACTTGGGACAATTTATCGAATAACATGGCATGCCCGCCTGATGCGGGATTTTTGTGCCGCAGGAAGGGCATACGCAATTTCCTGCCGGCCCTGCGCCAGGACGGTTGCCTCCCATACGCCCCCTGCCCATCCCCCTGCCCCTGCCTCTTCCTGTTCCCGGGCCTAAACCCTGCGGCCCCGTTCCGTCTCCAAATGGCATAGACACCTCCTATTACTTGTCTTTCCCCGGCATTCCGAACTTGGATCCTACATTGGGATTCTCTGTCGGCTTCAATGCCCCGCCTTTAAATTTATCGACCGCGTCGCGGACCTTTCCGGAAATGCCCGTATATATCTTTATGCCTCCGGCTGTCAAGGTCTGAAAAGCGTTCGGGCCGACATTACCCGTCAATACCGCCTTAACGCCCTGGCCTGCCATGAGCTGGCCCGATTGTATGCCGGCGCCTCCCGAAAACTGCGCGCTCGGATTTTCCACAGCTTCAAACGCAAGCGTGTCGGTCTCAACAAATATAAAATACTGACATCTGCCAAAACGCGGATCAACCTGATCATCAAGCGTCTTGCCCTGAGAAGTAATACATATCTTCATGGTATCTCCTTTTTCCGCTATTATTTTGCTGTCAGCATCAATGATCACACTCATCCTGATTGGGATGATCGCACTCCTTCTTATCCAGTCCGTACCCCTTCCCGCCTCCGGGACGGCACAGGCTGTCTCCACCCTTAAGCTCTCCCTTTATGAGCTTATCTATTACATCGCTTATCCTGCCGCTCACCCCGACTATAGCCCTGATACCGAGTTCCTGAAAAAATCCCGTGGCCCTCATCCCCATCCCTCCGGCGATTATGCATTGTACGCCGCGCTCATGCAGAAACTGAGGGATGGCGCCGGGCTCGTGGCCGGGATTTTCTACAATCTCTCTCCCAACCACCTTATTGTTCTCTATATCAACGATAGTGTAAGACGGGCATCTGCCGAAATGAGCCGACACATCGTCTCCATCCGTTGAAATGGCCACTCTCATATCTTTACTCCTTTTTTTCTAACGCGGCAAGGCGCTCCTGGACCATCTTAAGCTCTTCCTTGAGCGCTTCCGCCTCCTCTTTCAGCATCGCGGCCTCGTCTTTTTCCGAAAAGTTCGGCGCATAACCGGTATTATAAGCGGGATAACCATAACCCGCCCTTGCCCAGCCCGGAAGGCCGGTGGCATAGTACATATTCCTGTACCCCCTGCCCCTGCCTCTTCCTCCGCCTCTTCCGAAAAACCGGCGGCCAACAAACCCCGGTCCGACACCGTTTGCCGGAGAGACGCAAAATCCCC
>JAFGRN010000064.1 GCA_016935115.1 Candidatus Omnitrophota bacterium
AAGATCAGGCATATCCGGCAAAACATCCTGAAAATAAACTTAAAGGACTTCCATAAAAAACTTGCCGCCATATTCGGCGATAACGTACTCTCCTATTATACCCTGTGCCGATTAGAAAAGGGTCATAGCGAGGATATACGCGTAAAGAGCCTATACCAGATATGCACCGGACTCGGGGTGTCGTTAAAGGATCTTCGGGAGGGAACTGAAGAGGAAGAATCGAAGATTGTAAATATCATCCGGGCGTCCGATAGGGTCAATAACCGGTACTTTTACAATGACAAAGCCATTGCCGAGATATTAAGCTCCCGTAATATCAAATTCCTGGTCATGGAATTAAACCTGCTCCCGGGAGGGATCACTAAAGAGGAAGAAGATCCTGTGGACATTAATAGATTCGAGAAACAGATCGTGGTCCTGCAAGGTGAGATCCTATGTCACATAGGTAGCGAAAAACATTTATTGCGAAGGAATGACAGCCTTTCTTTCGCAAGTAATATACCCCATCACTTTGAAAATCCATCTAAAACTGCAAAGACGCGTTGTATGATAATACAAAATCCTAAATCTTATTAACCTTCTGCCCTCTCTTCTCCAGTATATTTGAAAATTTCAAAGATATTGCTTTTAAATCTACAGGTTTAACCGCATAATCCGTGGCCCCTAATCTCATCGCCTCTTCGCAAACATCGTCACTCACATATGCTGATACTACGAGTATGTCTACCTTCGGATTGACCTCCTTAGCCTCTTTTATTACGGCAATGCCGCTCTTCTTTGGCATTTTCATATCGAGTATTATCACATCGCACGGGCCGGATTTGACAAAGTGCACAGCCTCTTCCCCATCTTTAACCCCTCTGTATTTGCAGTCATACAGCACTTCCAGAAAGTCTATGATTGCATTACGGGCATCCATTTCATCGTCTACGACTAATACCACCGGCTTATCCATTATCTGCCTCCTTTATATTTCCTCCCTTGAACACCAATGTAAAAACTGTCCCTTTACCTACCTGGCTTTCCACATTAATCCTGCCGCCATTTCTCTCTGTCATTATCTTTACCAGCGCAAGGCCTAACCCTGTCCCCTCACCCGGCTCCTTAGTTGTAAAGAATAAGGAGAAGGCTTTATCCATTATTTCCTTGGGCATTCCGCGCCCGTTATCAATAATCTTTATAGCGATCTCATCACTACCATTATGATCTATGCTTACCACTATCCTGCCCTTCTCCTTATCGATGGCATGAGAAGCGTTTTTGATCAGATTGAAGAGAATCTGCTTTAACTGCCCCCTGTCCACCATCGCATATAACGGCTCACACATTATTCTCTTTTCTATCTTTTCAGTATTCAGGATCATCCCGCTTTTAAGGAATGCTATTGTTTCGTCGACCACCTCATTTACGCTTACCTTATCTAATATCAGCTTCTTATCCGGTTTCGCGAATTCGGATATCTGCTTCGTTATCTCCGCTATCCTTTCGGCGCTATCGAGACAGACCTTCGATATCTCACTGACATCATATATAATCTGTTCTTTGCTCTTATTGGCCAGTAAACCTTCTTTTGCCAGCATCTGTAAGGTGCCAAGCTTTATGGTTATTATATTTAAGGGATTTCCGATCTCGTGGTTTATGCCGGCGGCGATAGTGCCTATGAGGGCTCTCTTCTCAGCATCGGCTCTCTCATCGAAAAGCTGGGCATTATTCAGGGATATGGCCAATGCTCCGGATAACCCCGATAGGGCATCCACATCATCTTCGGTATAATCCTCATCCGATTTCTTATTACCGAGACAGAGGAACCCTATCAGCTCTTTATGCACCAAGAGGGGGATTATCATCTCTATCCCCTCTTTTGTAAACCGGGTTCTTTCCTGCTGGGGAATTTCACCATTATCTATCTTTAAGGCCTTTACTTTTCCCGCTAATACCCTGATGAGGTTTGAGCTATCCGGCATCCGGAAGTTCCTGTCTTTGAACTCGCTTGAAGCTATAAGGTCATATTGGCCTGTGAATTTATTATGCATGAAAATGGCGGAACTTATGGGTCTCACTGAGGTATTTATAAAGTCAATCGTAGACTGGGCAATGTCATTGGCATTCAAGACCATGACCTTAAGCTCATCCATGAATTCTTTTATTAGATGCTTATAGTCATACTTCTTCTGGAAGAGATACTTGTCCGTGACGCGGATTAGGACGCTCTCAAGCGGACGGACTGTGAAGATTATTATGAGCGAGCTTATGGCTAATCCTAATAGCCTCCCTCCTGCCAATATCTCCTGGGTTAAGAGCGTTATGCCTACGAATACGCCAAAGACGATTATGAATAGCGAAGCAAAGATAAGGGTCTTCTTTATAATTACTTCAATGTCGAGGAGCTGGTGACGGATTATGGCGTAGGCAACGAATACTACGAACCCACTAACTAGTATATTCAAATATGGCGGGATCGAAATGTTATACCACAGAAAGTAATTTGTGCATCCTCCGATAAAACCTGTCATTATGCCAAATAGTATAAACTTCGCTCTATCCTTCTTCGCGCCGTCCTCCTGTTTCCATGCCTTCCATAAAAGAGCATGAGCATATAGCAACACTATAACGAAGTACGCCAACATGAAGTGGAAGATCCAGCCTGGAACCGGCCAAAATGGAAAGAATAGCCTACTTTCCACTTTCTGTATATAGTCAGGACTGAATGAGAAGATTATAAATATGGCCGCCATCGCCGTAGTCGTGAAAGAAGCTAAGTTTCTTTTTTTATTGATAAATTGTAAAACGAAGTGTAGAAAAGCTACTGGGATCAGGATGGCGCCGATCATCGTGACTCGGATATAAAATAACGCCGTCGAATAGTCCGTACTCATCAGCCATATGAAATAATTAAAGGCCCATATGGTAATGCTAATTGTAAACAGAGCAAACGCTTTGTTTATAGGCGATCTGGTATTTTTGGATAACACAAAGAAGCCGATTGCAAAAGCTGCAATAGCATTGACGAGCCCGCTGTACGGAAAGTACAAAAATCCCATATCTTATTGCTTCACCTTATTACAGTAAGCTCTCAGGGACGTGTCACTTGGGGACACACTGAGCTAACTCCACTTAACAGATGTTAAGTATACATTACACTCTATCAAATGTTAATATGTAAATTTTCCTCTTAAAGACTAATGTGAATATTATACCTTTATAAGGTACTGCTTGTGGTAGGAGCTGTCAAGAGGTCTGTTTTCCCATTATCTGCCAGGCCATAGGTAGGAGTTGCATTCTGTTCGGCCAGCTGACCAAGCATATCGAAGTAGCTTGCCGATTCCGCAGATAAGACATTAACGCCCACATTCGATTTTAAAGATGTTTCGCCGACGATCGGCGCATATGCGCCACGTCCGTACGCCGGGGAATTCTCGGGCACAGTGTAGTCACCATTAGCCGGATCCGTAAACAAGGGATTTGCTATATTATTACCGTTAGTTTTGTTCTCTACATCAGGTGGAAGATTTAACGAAGAGTCCCCGCCTTTTTCCATATTGTTAAATAATGTGTTGTCTGATACTTGCGCGAAACCGTTTGTAGGGTTCTGTCCCCAGCAAAATTCATATATTGATTGATAGGAGCTTCCGGTTATAATGTTATTCCGAACCGTAGCGGTCTTTCCGTTCAGAATATTAATACTTATAACATTGTCTGCAAACGTATTATACTGGATAAGCGTTTGATCCTGCGGAAGCTGGACGCCAATGCAGTTATTAATAAACAGGTTTCTCTCTATAGCTACGGCTCCCGCGTACCACCACACATGAATGCCATAATACTGGTTGTCTTTTATAATATTACTTCTCACGGTAACATTATTCCCCTCGATGCGTATCGCACTCGAGGGATCGCCTAAGTAAGGTCCGCCGCCTGTGATGGTAAGATTTTCGATGATGTTATTGCCGAGAGTCTTGATGATATTTGTATGCGGAGCATAACCACCGTTCAGGATTGTGGTATAATTATCCTGCCCCTTCAGATTCACCCCGCTATTAAGAACAATATGTTCATTATATGTGCCTGCCTTAAGATAGACAGTATCCCCGGGCGAAGCGCTATTAATAGCGGCCTGGATCGATTCTCCGGCATAGACATAGAATGCGGTAAGACCGTCCTTTATCACACGATCTATCTTCCCATCTGAACGATATTCGGTCCTAATGAGCAATATCCCTTCAGCATTATATCTCTCTGCTATCTTCACAACATTGGTGCTCCCCCAGTATTCAAGATAACGGGATTGTTCTCCGCTGGAATACGTTCTCATGGAGATGCGGCCAAGGTTATTGGAAAAATCCTCATCATAATAATCATAACGAACGACATTATATGTGTCCGGCGCCGGAGCCCAGTAAGTCTTTATGCGCCCTGAATCATACCAGTCATACGACAGTGCCCAGGAGGGATTTATACTGCCCCAGCCGTAATACTGGTCCCAACCGGTTGTCCCGAGATCGTAGGCAGAGAACTTCAGCCTGCGGGAAAAATCGGCAAAGGTGAGGCCGGGGGTCTGTGAAATCATGAGCGCCGCGAGTCCGGAAACAAATGGCGTAGCCGTAGAAGTGCCAGATATTCGGATATATTGCGCATTTGGGTCATTAGCCGGAACGAAGAAATCGGGTCTGCCTCCATACGGATCCGTTCCGGCAGCTCTTAGCGACAGCGTATCTGAGCCCGGCGCGACAAAGTCCAGCTGGCTACCATAGTTTGAGAAACTCGACCGCACAGCGTCCACGCCTATGGAGCCTACCGCTATGACGTAATCGAGAAGCGCGGGGTACCAACTCATGATAGCACCATCATTGCCAACCGACGCTACAATAATAACACCGTGATCATAAGCATACTGAAACGCATCTATAGCAACTTGATAAAATGTCATACTAAATGAACAATTAATTACTCTCACGCCCATATCTACCGCATATCTGATGGCAGGAGCTATTATATCGACATTTGAGCTACCTGTACTGGTAAATATCTTTAGAGGCATTATCTTAGCATTGTACGCCATCCCTATTACACCCTGGCCATTATTGCCCTCTGCGGCAATTACGCCGGTCACATGCGTACCATGGCCGCGATCATCCATTGGATCATTATCTGAATTTATAAAATCCCATCCACGGACATCATCGATATATCCATTGCCGTCATCGTCGACTCCGGGGAGACCATTGAGCTCAGCGGCATTGGTCCATACATTGTCATTTATATCGGAGTGGTTATAGTCAATGCCTGAATCGATAACAGCCACAGTGACGCCGCTTCCGGTTGAAATATCCCACGCATAGCTTGCGTTAAGCCACCTCATCCCCCACATGTCATAGTAGTTCTGCCCCCACGAACCGAAAGAATTGTAGTAGGGATCATTGACTACCGCATTCGTGGATAAATCGGATGAGGTAACAGCTTTGGGTATGATCTGATCGCTTTCAGATTTAATAAACACGCTGCTCAGGCGGGTATTATAGGCAGCCTTACGCATTAAAAAAACTGTCCAGCGGAATGTTATGTCTTGGGAGTCTTCGGTCCAGCGGGATATTGTGCTTTCGTCATCTTCCTGGAAGGGGATCGCTTGTTCCGATATCGCAGTGCCGGCGAGCAACATGAGAAACAATAACGCAATGGGTGCTATATTTTTCATATCGCACCTCCGTTTCTTTATTGTAGGTGTATTATACCATATGCCAGGCTGGACGACAATAAGTATTTGGGGAGAGCCTTGTCAAAAATAGGGACAGCGACCATTTTTCAACTATCTTCTCATGCCAATATATCACTTTTTTAAAAAAGTTTGCAACAATTTTGGCATTTTTAGCATCTTATATAGTAGGGAGGTAGAATATGACAGAAAAGGAGTTTTGGGCATTTATTAACACAGCTGTTGCCATTAAGGGCAGGATGGAACAGATATCTTCATATAGCGATAGCTGTGATACTCAAATTCAGGAAAATGGCCGCTATATCGGTGGTCACGCCGTTTTATTCAACGGACATGACAGGCTTTCGGAGGATACTATCAGAAAAATCGGCAGTCTGTTATTCGATCGTTTCGTATCAAAACAGGCCAAAGAGGCGATTTTGATGTTACTTGCGCACCATCCAAAGAAAGTTGCGCTAGAAATTCTTCGCAAATATAACAAAAACCCGGATAAAGAGCTTACATATTATGCTAAAACGGCACTATGGGAATGCCGAATTTGGAAAGAATAATCTATGAATAGGAGCAATTAAATATGCCGCGCATAGGACGAATTGTGGTACAGGGCTATCCCCATCATATCACTCAAAGGGGTAACTACAGACAAACCGTATTCGTTGAAAAACCGGACTACCAAAAATATCTCGAATTGCTTGAGCTATATGCGGTAAAGAACAATCTTTTATTGCTTGCCTATTGTCTTATGCCAAATCATGTTCATTATATAGCGGTGCCTCAAAATGATAATTCCCTGGCCAAGACTTTTAATGCATGCCATATGAGGTATTCTCAATATTTTAACAAGAAGAAAAGATCATTCGGACATTTATGGCAAGGCAGATTTTATTCATGCGTTTTAGACGAACCTCATTTATATGCAGCTATCAGGTATATTGAAAATAACCCTGTCAGGGCAAGATTAACTAGAACGGCTGAAAATTGGGATTGGTCTAGTGCCAGATATCACATATCTGGCGAGAGATCGATTGTCACGCTTGCTAACATTGACAAACACCTTTATATCAGTAACTGGAAAGACTATCTCATGCAAATTGATGATCCTACAATAATTGGCAAAATAAAGGCCAACACATTAACAGGCAGGCCGCTTGGAAGTAATGTGTTTGTAACTAAAATTGAGCGGATATTTAATATAAGGCTAACACCTTTAACAAGAGGCAGGCCAAGAAAAGAGCATTGAAAAATGGTCGCTGTCCCTATTTATTATCCCAGAAAGGCATCTACGAAACATCTTCATAAAAATCCCCCATTAAATAAAAATGCGGTTCCTGATAGCCGTGTGGCTATCAAAAACCGCTTTACATTGTATTGATTAGCAGTCTACCTAACTGTAGATTGTATTCTACAGACCTATTTAGGTTTATAACTCCGCTCTTTCAAATAACCGCTGTAATTATATCATATAAAGTTATGAGCGACAAGGGGTGCTACTTTTTCTTGAACTTTATTTCATATACTACATCATTCTTGAGATTATATACCACATCCCAATTTCGCCTTGGGTATAATAAATATTCAAGTTGTTCTGGAACACCATCTTTGGTTATGGCACTCAGTTTATGAAATAACGCAGGTGCTCCAAGCATTTTTACTATCTCATCACGTGTTGTGCCTATTGAAACCGTAAGCGTTTTTCCAAAAGTGTTCTCAAGCCCATTTACAACTTTGTTTATACCTGGGTTGGCAAGGTCAAGTTGCTGTGCTTCTTTTGCATATTGATAAGCCCTTCCCACGTCTTCTTTCTTCATATAATAGAACGCCAATGGTGCATAGGCAGCTTTGAACTTCGGTTCAAAAGAAATGCCCTTTTCATAATTTGGTATCGCTAAATCCTCCTGACCTGTTTCTTGATAAGCGTAGGCTAACCCAATATATGCCATACCGTAATCTGGCTTTAATTCTACCGCTCTCCTAAACCACGGAATTGCTTTATCATATTGCTTTGCGTCATTGTAACCAGAGCCTCTTCTATATGCTGTATCAGCATCTCCTATAATAAGCTCTTTAGTTGCGTCCTTTGTCTGAAGACGGGCTTCTTTAAGAATGCTATCGGCATCAAAGTTAGCCTTTTCTTCTGGCGTGAGTGCTCTTTCATAAAGAACGGTATCAAATGTTCGTTCTTTCACAAACTTACCATAATTATCAAATCTAATCTCTTTCATCTTGGCTTTTAGCACTTCTTTTTTATCGGTCGGCTCCTTGCTTATAACGTAATACCACGCCTCACCCTTCTCATCACGAGTTTCTTGGTATGGCTTCCCATATTTTGCCTGGTTACGTGCTCTGTTTTCCAGTCTCTGTTTCTCGTCCCTGTCGCCTTTCCATATCTGCAATGATGACCGTGGTATCAAGCGTGGTATATTGTCTTCTGCTATTCCACCTACATCCTCAACTATGCCGTAATCATTAAATTGGATAAATAACAACATCTGCTTATCTGACAACAAAGGAAAGCTCTTATTACCCGTGTTCTTATAAAACCATAGCTCTTTACCTCCAATCATCTTGGTAAGATATGGCTTCTCAAGGGCATCACTAATTTCAGCCTTCGTGGTAACGCCCTTCTGTATGCTCAAGCCTTCGGCGTAACAGTTCAGTGATAGCAATATCGCTATTGCTATAAGAATGATTTCTATTTTCTGTTTTTTGAATGTGCTCATTCAGATTATCTTATTACAAACTGCGCTTACTGTATGCCTTCTCTTTTTTTGATGGCTTCTATTGCTCTTTTTATGCTTCCCCTATCTAATCTTGCATTTACATCATCACCCGATATTTTACTAAGCATTCCTTCCAACAAAGGAATGTTGTCTTTTTTTCCTATATACTCCATCATCTTAGCTGAGCCATTACGGGCACCGTCTGGTCTTTTGAGACGCTCCAATACAACTGGACGCATTGGTTCATATCCAATTTGACATAAACTTAACAGAGCTGAGCGATAATACTTTTTTCCTTTTAATTCCCCGTCGTTTACAATCTTTAATAACGGCTCAACTGCTCTTTTGTCACCTATCAAACCAAGTGCCCTAATCGCCTGATATCGTCTATCTGGATTCCAAGAATTTATGCTTTTGACCAAATCAGGAACTGCCTTCGTATCTTGTCTTTCTGCCAGTATTTCAATTGCATACAAAGGCGTTGCCGAAAACGGATGAATAGGATGCAACTTCCTAATAAGAACATCAGATGATAGTTTGCGAAACTCTTTTTCTATTTTTAAACTCGCCATTGGGTCAAAAATAGCTCTATAAAAAGAAATGGATAGCGGCAATCCAAGATAAAATACTGTCACCGCCAAAATCATAAATATACTTATGATTATATTCCGTTTTCTCATTTTATTCCCCGCCATTATGACCTGCTATGTCACTCAAGACTTCAGCCAACGTCTTATTGACTTCTATTTTACCATCCACCATAATCTCGTCATATTGAACGCTACTTAAAATCCCTCTCATTGCTGCTCCGTGGTTTCTTACAATATCTAAACTTAAATTGCCTCCACTCAACAGTTTAATGTAATGCCACTTTAACGAGCCATCTGCATTTTTATTATCTGCAAAACTTCCAAGCCAAGGTTCTGCAAAATCTCCTACAGTTTCAATAACGAACAGATTGTCCGCTGAAATTCCGCCTGCTATCATAGATTCGTAAACATCATCGGGAGACAATAGTTGCGGAGATACCATCATATTAATCTCTGCCTTTACAGAATTCGCTATTGTCCAAGATTTTTTGAGACTTGTCGCATCAGCACTAAATCCCACTCCTATCCTTTTTGTAATGTTAAGATTATTATAAATCTGACACGCATCTTCTATGCTCCAACCATCTGAATTCGCACCACTTCCGAGCACAAAATTATATCCTTGATTAAATCTACTTGCGTATAATTTAGCAGATTGGTCAGTACTATATTCCCATCGACTCCAAGCAAACGGGATTGAGCCAATTTCATCTGCTATGCCAACGGAATTGCCTATAAATAGACTAAACAAATCCATAGCACCTTGATAAACACTCTCTGACTCTATCGGGAATTTCAGGTTCAAATCCATTGTCGCAATGGTGTGGGCAGCATCTGATGTGAATGTTGGTAATGGGTCGCCAGGTATATATGAAGAAACTAAATCATATAAGCCTGTCCAGAATGCTTGTCCTCTTGCTTCAATGCTTTCACGCCAAACCCTGCCTTCTTCAGTATTGATGTTGAATATAGCAGTATCAGGTGGTAATACTACACATTTTACCACGCCATTAATAAAACTCACAACCTCTTTGAAACCTGCTATATCCTGCTCCGAAACCCCAAGATTAAGCAAGGTCATAACGTCCGCTGCATCAAAAGCACAATCACGCTTGAAATTTAAATCGGTAACTTGATTGTCTTTTGTGCTTACAGTGTAATCGGTTACGAGCGAGACGAATCTACCGCTTGCCATATTATTGTCTACGCCCACCATTATAGAGCTACCCGCCATGAGAGGTTCGGAATAGCCGATTTTATTCCCGCCTGAGTCATAATACTCTATCTTGGCAAGCTTGAAATTCTCAACATATTCTACCCGTCTTGAGCCATCTGGATTCAGTATCTCCCTCTCTCCATTCTTCAGTTGAGGTCTACCATCAGGACCGATTACAAACTCGCAGTGAGTTATAACATTGCCTTCCCTAAACCCCATAAGCATATCGTAGGTCGGAGACAGGTCTATGTAGTTGCTCAAGAGCTTATCGTTCTCGGAATTAATGACCATTGTGTATATTCTCTTGACCGCCCGTCCCTTTCGGTCAGTAGTATACTCAACCTGATTCGGCTCTGTAAGCAATTGTGCAATGCCTCCTTGTTTCCATATCTCATTTATTGTCTGCTGATGTAAGAAACCAGCGGCATAAGTCTCAAGAGCATTGACTATACCTCTCTCTTGGACGATTTGGCTGAAGTCCAGCACCTGTGATATGTAAGCAGCCCTTAACCACGGATTATTGCCGCCGTCTCCGCCAAGCGTCAATAGACCTGTTCCTGCCCTAAAATATGTGTCAAATATCCCTTGGACAGGATTTTGACCCATTAACAAGGCTTCCAGACCGCCTGCTATGGCAGCACTGGTAAGTGAGCCAATAAGTGGACTTAATCCTAACGATTCCGCTCCCCATTCCAAGGCAACGGAGGTAATGCCCCTCAATAGCCCATTCTGCACGCTACCCCAGATAACATCTGGCACAAACTCGTGGGTCAGACCCGCATTTATGGTGCTTCTAATGCCCACTCCTGCGAGGTACGAGATCCGCGGATCCACGCCGAGGAGCTCGCCGGCTTTGGTGATACCTATATAAGCCAGCTCGGAGGCAAGGTTAATACCAATGCTCGTGAGGAGGCCTGGTATGTCGGTCCCGACCTTAAACATACCACCCACAAGGGAACCGCCCGCTATGGAGAACGCGTCTATGACAGGCTGCGGCAGGTTTAGCGTCACACCCAGATAATTTACACCCTGGATGGCCAGGGCGCCGAAAGCGTCGCTTAAGCTGAAGAATCCCGTAATGAAATTATTCCCAAACGCTCCGGCTATGCCGCCGGTAGTAAACGCGCTCACGAATCTCGATATCATGGGGCTCACACCCAAAGCGTCGAGCCCGGCATTGATGCCATAATTCACCGCTACGGCGACCACCGTCTTGCCTATGGATGTGGCGATGGCCAGAGGCGTAAAGGACATCTGGGAAGCGCCCGCGACTTCAAGCGCGAAGAAGGATGCGAACCCTTTAAAGAGGGATGTCCCGACAAATTCCAGCCCGGCAAAGAGCGCCTTGCCTAATAAGCCCGCTCCGTATACCAGCCCCCCGACAAACTCGACCAGTAAATTAAACGCCGCGTAGACCATGGGCACGACGATGGCGCTTACGATGTTAACGATAGCTACGGCTATTCCCTGTATGATGGGAACCAGGAATACGTTTACCACATAAAATAGACCGAGTATCAGCTCAAAGAAGCACGCGCCTCTTACCTTCATCGCCTGATAGGTGGTGAGCTTAGCGCTTTCATTAAGAGGCTCGCCCTGTACCAGAGCGTATCCGCCCTGCCAGACGTCTTTAAACTCTTCTACCGATGTTTTTACGGTTTCGCCGGAGGGGCCTTTCGATGTCTCTATATAAGTGATTTCATCATTAGTTGTGTCGATATCCGTAACGATGACATAGTGATTGCCGCCTATCAGGACCACGACCTTCTCGGGGGCCGCGGATCCCACGGCCTCCTGTAACTCTTCAAAGGAGAGCTTTACCGGTGTGAGATCCAGGCCGTAGATGGACGCGACCTTGTCCAGGGCATGTGCCGATATTAAAAGTTCCGCTTCGGTAAATTTGTTTATGGTACCTGTCAGGATATCTACTAATATCACGTCTCTTATCAGGTCATCGTAAGCGTAAGGGGTGCCTTTATCGGCCAGGAGATTACCGATTATATTGGCGGCCGAACGGCCGAAGTGCAGGTTCTGCCCGCTTAACCATGCGGCGATCCTGGTTATATCGTCGGCGGTTATAGAGACTGTTTCCTGGAGGGTGAGTTTTCCGTGAAAGTGGGAAGCTAAGAAAGCGGCTTTTTCTTCGGGAGTCTTCAGGATATATTGCGACAGCAAACTTTCGATCTCACCCCTTATGGTTCCGACCTTGGAATTCCTCTCTATATATTCCGCGGAATTGTACAGATAAGTCTTTAATTGCGCTATGTTCAATACCCTGTCGGGCGATCCTTTGATGATGTCTACCCAATAGCTTACTTCCGTATCACCCGGATCCCTGCCCATGATATCCCTGTAATATTCATAAATTATCGCCCTCTGCTCCTCAACCTTGATATCCTCGAGAAACTTATCCCTCTCAATGACAATCCCGATAAACGCCTCTGTGGCGCTGTTATTAATATCATTATTGACGCTTCTCAGCTCATCGCTCAATCCCGCTATTTCATCCGCTTCGGCCTTATCTACATTCCTTATTGCTTCGTTGATCGCATTTATGGCGCCCCTTAATTGGTCCATGGCTATCGACTTTTGTCTCTTCTCCCATGGCCACCAAAAATCCCTGCCTTCCAGCTCTCTCAGCTGATTCTCGTATTGACTACGCTGGCTGTATAACGGCGCCCTCTGGGAATCCGCCCATTGCTTGATCTGATCTATGCATATCTGCCCCTGTATGGCAACTTCCTCGAGCTGGATCCTCCTCTCTTCCTCTATCCGGTTCCTCGCGTCGTTTATCCTGTAATCGAGATCCCTTCGCGCCTGTGTCATGCGCAGGGATGTTATATTTCCATCGCTATCGTACGTATATTCGACTATGGCGTCTCCGTGAATATCCGACACCAGGGATACCTCGCCGTCCTCATAAAACGAGATCGTCCTGTCAGCCTTCGCCACTGCCATCAATTTGCCTTCAGCGTCATACTCCAATACTACCGTCGTGTCCTCTTTCAGCTCGTAGCCTATGGAATCCTTTATCTTGTGCCAATCTATGTCCCTGTAATTAACCGAGAAATCGAACGTCAGCATGCCGTTATCGAGAGGCTGCTGATCCACAGGAATTATATATTCGGGAATGGTGGAGTCTTCCATGACGCTTTCGTATTTATTACCTATCCTTGGTAAGATGGCGGGTACGATCCCAAGAACGTTCTTTTCCCCTATCTCTCCGAGATCATATTTCGAATCATCGGCATACCCTATATAGTGGAAGGGCATATCATGGATCCAGACATAGGTCCCTCCATTATCCAGATAGGTGCGGGCCGCGCAATCGGATGTATATTTGCTTATGATGGTGGAAGGCGCAATGTCCTGGGCCATTATCACTACGGAATCCGGGCCCATGCTGTTCATCCATTGCCTTAATTCATCGGCGTTCAGGACCATATACCCCCTAGCGGCAAAATAATCCTTCATCTGCCGCGCGAAATCGACGGTGGTCCAGTTGCCGGGGTACCTGGGATCATAATATACGGCTTTATTATTTTTATGGCCTACGAGTGAATCGATCTGCTGCATCTGGCCTTCATCATATACGGCGTCCATCGTGTCGAACAGCCGTATGAAGCCGGAATCGGCATACTGGGAATTGAAATTTTTGATATAACCGACCGCCAGATTTGCGGAGTCGGTGGTAATTATCTCCAATTCGTCCGTAACCTGCGTGGGCCTTATGCTGAACCAGTTGGAATCGGGAGCGTTATAAAACTGGCTGAACGTCAAATAATTACCATCTTTATCGTAGTAATAATTCTCCGCTCTATAGCCGGGCAGGAGAACGGGCCCGCTGCCCTTGGGGCTGTGCCCCTCGATCACGGTGCCCGGCGCCGCGCCCTTGCGGCCGATTATAGCCCATGAATCCCTGTCTCCGACGCTCCTTATCATAGTGCTGCCTATAGATTCGATGGCCAGATATGCGTCGTTATTCATATGGACGCTGCCTTCGTCGCCGATAGCCATGATCACATAATCACCTGTTGCCACTGAATTAATGAAAGCTGCCATTCTGCTTGCCTCGGCATACCCTTTATTATAGACATCAAAAAGGCCCTTATTTTTTACTTCACCGGTTTCACCGTCTATAACGACGACATCATATCCGCGGCCGCTCCACTGCTCATTGTATTTTGACCACCACCAGTTGGTGTTAAAAGCGCTCTCGCCCCTATCGTCTACTAAAATACCGGCGTCCCAGCCGTCATCATAACCAGCCGAATATGCGTATATCTTGACGGGCGGGATCTCTCCGCCTACAGGATCGAGCGTAACCTTCGTGATCTTGGTCTTATCAATAGCGCCGGTAGCTGTCCTGGTATAACCGTAAAGATAATATGTTCCGGGACTGTCCTGCAGCTTTACCAATTCCCCTTCAGGGTTATACCATCTTGTCACATCGTCCTTCTCGACCTTTATGTACGTCAATCTTCCGAAAGAATCTCTTAAGTAAGTCGCTCTTTCACCCGTCTTATAAATAACCGTGTCGACGAGCCCGTCATTTATCGTCATATTCTCCAGGTCGCTTTCGTCATCGGAGTCATTTATCATGACGATCGTGCCATCTCTTAATTGTATGGAGTTTATATTGCCGTTCTTATGATAGATTATAATGCCGTCGCTGCCTACGGACTGGTAAAGCTCCACCTCGAGGACGTTATTCCCGTCCCCATCCACGATATAGTTGTACTTATAGCCGAGCCCTTCCGCCGTCTCAAGGTATACCAGCCTGTTATCCTTGTCGTATGTCCTCTTCACGCCCTTTTCATCGGTGACGATAGTGAAATCGTCGCCATAATCATAAGAGAACGTCTCCATAACCGTATCCTGGTATTTAACCATCGAGCTGATTATGGTATTACCCTGATAGCCGTATTCCGTAACGAGGCCCTCGTTGGATGTGGTGGACAGCAATCTACCGTCTTTATAGCGGTAGATATAATATGTGGCCTCATTTTTTACGACCGTGATCTCCTTACCGTCGGGTAAAGGTTCATAGGTGTAACTGTAAATAACATCGCCTCTGATCGCCTTTTTTATCTTATTGCCGTCGTACTCAAGGACCACTTCGGGCGTCGTAAGATCGCTCTCCGGAAATAGTGAAGCTCTTTTGAAAGCGGATCCGTCAAATATGTAATCGACAACGCTTCCGTCGGGCTCTATCATGTTGTCGGGCTTTGAATCCGAAAAGTTCACTATGCTGCCGTTTGTGCGCTTGATCTGCGTCAGCCTGTCGGACGAATCGTATACGGAAAATAACGGCGTTGCCCCGAAAAATTCTTCTATGTCCAGTGGATTGAAAAACGTCGAGTTTGAAATGTATTCGGCATAAGGCACGCTCAAGGGCGCGTTTAAATAGCTTGCTATGTAAACGGCATTGGGCACCAGGTCATCCTTCCGCTCTATCACGTCATATAAAGATTTGAGCTGGAGGCATGTTATATCCGCCGCATAAAACACTCCCTGCCTCGGTATTCCGTCGGCAACCGGGATCCTGAAAACAATGCGGTTCGGAGTGGCAAGATTCGGAGGTAAAAATATGGTCTTTTCCTGCCATGTATCGCTTAGATCAATCGTTCCATAAGAGTAGACCAGATCTTCATTGGCGTAAAACTCCACTATTACAGGAACGTCATCGGACGTATTTTCATCTTTACGCAGTTTTATATTAACCAGTTTCTCGCGATAGTTCTCCAGCCCGAAGTATAGTCCGCCCCATGCGGACATATCGGTGGTCTCCGCGAGGCTGCTGTAATTGATCTCGTAACGTATTTCGGGATCGGGAATTGCAGAGTCGAGCCTTCTGTCGACGGCATTTATAGGGCCGAAGTCCGCCGCCGCGCTAAGCTGATACGGCGGGTAATCGAAGGAATTAAACGGTGGGAAATTCGAAATCCTTTCCTGGTTTGCATAGCCCACTCTCTTCAGGTAATCTATCAGGCTTTCCGCGGTCCATTCGCCGCAGCGATTGTGCGTTACCTGTATGGATAGTATCTTTCCTTCCCCATCGAAAGCATACTCATATCGTTCTGTTATGCCTTCCTGCTCTATAGACTCTATATAGCCGTTCTGGCCGTATGTGATTGCGGCATTTGCCGGCGTCAATGCGGAAACCTGTCTTCCATCCTGAAATGTAATAACAAAGTTGTCGGCAAAGGTTATGGTCCCATCGCGCAACTTCATGTCTTCATAAAAAGCGGGATCCTGAATAAGGACTTTCGGCCCTTCCAGGTATATCAACTTGATGCCGCCGGCCTCATATGTAACGACACAGCCTCCGGCTGAAAGAGATTGAAGCTCCCCTGAAGACGAATATTTCAGTATCGTTCCGTTCTCGTTGACTATCGTCCCGATGATCGTTCCGTCGTCACCGAATAAATATGAATACTCGGAAACGGTTCCATCCTCTCCGATTATCGTCTTGACCAGGCCGTCATCATAATAAATTTCTGTTTCGCCGGATAATACTAATTTTGTGAAAATGCCGCCGGCGATCACGCCTCTCAGATAGTCGTTTATGATAAAGTCCGCGGACTGCAATTTTCCGTCGCTGTCAAATATGGGCGCTGTTAGCTCCCTCCCGTCTTCAAATATCACGCGCTCGATCACACCGTTAGTCAACCTGAGCGCCGTTCCGTCCGCCAGCTTGTATTGAATAAGCTCTTTCCTTATGGAAGTTATGTTGCCGGACCCGTCCGTTTCGTAAATATACTTATAGATCTTTCCATCGGGGTTCTCCACTGTGTCTATCTTCTGATCTATATATTTTATCAATGACCCGTCTAATGCCTTCTTATGATCGATCTTGCCGTTTATATAGGTGGTTAAGGTCCCATCTGCTTCGAGAACATCGCATCCGGCTACATTGCCTTCGCTATCAAAGACAAAATTTTTAATCGTCGATCCCGTCCCCGTACCCGAAGAAACCGGATCTTCTACTTTCTCTACCCCGCTATCTCCATAGGTGACCGTCGTATCGTCGCTCAACACCAATGAGCCCAACGTCCCGTATTCGTCATATATCCTGCGTATCCCGTCGCGGTCGATGGTGAGGCCGGTGATGTTGCCGAGGGCGCTCGTGGTGAAGACATACGATGCTACTCCCGAGGCGCCCGATATGCCGTTCGGAAGCCCATTGGCATAGCTTATTATCTCGCCATTCGGTTTCAGGATCTCCTTTATGTTCCTGGTCGAGTCGTAGGTTATCCTGAAGAATCCCATCGCCTCAAGGGCGGAGACCGCCGACTGGGCGCGCGACTGGAAGTCGTCGAAGACGGCTTTTACGGGCATGAAGGCGTCCGCGGCCGTTTGTTCCAGCGCGGCGTAGTGGTTACGGGTATACCTGGCGGAGCTGACACGTGGTTGTGCGGAGCTGACGGCGCTTCTTGCGGCATTTTCAGCGTTCTGGGCGCTATGATATGCGTTTTCGGCATTGATCATGGCATTCTGGGCTGAATATATATTCATGCGCAGCGCGGTGAGTGCAGGGTTTTCGACGCGGCGCCTGTTAAAGATGCTGCCTCTGTAAACATACGCGGGCCCATCGAAATTATTATAGGCGGCTGTAGCCTGCGAAAGATTGTTCCTGGCCTCCGTAACGGCATTACGCGCCTGGCTGGTCCTTTCCTGGGCGGTCCTCAGCCGCGATAAGGCCGACTGGAATGCCCCTTCGGCCTGGGATAAAGCGATGGATGCGCTCATAAGCGCCATTTTCGCAGATTCGTACTTCCGGGAGAGCTCTTCGAGTGCATTGCGGGTCAGGGTAGTAGCGCCATCCACTACGCGCATCACCTCGCCCGAGGTATTGAAGTAAGCTATCTTGCTGTGATCGGGAGACTCGATGGAAATGACATTGGCAGTCGATGTGCCATCGAATAGTATGGCGTAACCGTCACAGTCCAATACTTTATCGAGCGTTATTTCCGTGCAGCCGGGACTGCTTATGCCAGGGGCGCTCCTGAACGTGTATGTGGCGCCGCCTGTAGTCACGCTCTGGATAACGCCATTATCGTAATTAATGGTAGTGCCGCCATTATCTTTAACGACCTTCGTCAGGATGTTATTGATGTCGTAATAGGAATATTGCCCTGCGTGCTCGAGAACAGTCTCATCGGGGTTATCATAGTCATAGTTTGTAATACTGCCGTCGGGATGCGTTATAAAATCAATGCGCTCGTCAGCGTCATAGGTGTAGGCATCCTTATTGGGGAGGGTGATCGTGGAGACCTTGCCATTCGTTACTATCTGCACCGTCCCGTCGAGATATGTTACGCGGGCGTTAGCAAGGTTATTATCGGTGTCTAAGAGTTCCGCTCCGGATATGCGCTCTATGGTTACTTTACCGCCTGAAGAATCTTTAGTCTCAACCTTGTCGATGAGGCCGCCCCTATAATGGATAATGTCGCCAGTCTGGGTAGTGATGGAGAGTATGGCGCCGTTATCTTCATCGCTCGAGGTCTGTGTATAAGTGCCGGCTTCCTCTAATATAAGGGCTGAGCCCTCGGGCGTACCGCTATCGGATTGCGAAGAAACGGCTGTCTTTGGCCCCACCAGGCCTATGTCGGGTTCACCCTGCTCCTCATCGGCAGATTCATCGGCTGCCACGGCAGGCGTCTCTGCTGCCTGAGACACAGTGGCATCCTCTATAAACTGCATCTGGTCTATAAGGCTCTGGTGTATGGCCTGTTGGTCCTGAAGATACTGCGGAGCGAATGTCGAGGACTGCTCGGAATTGAGATTATCTAATGTCTGGTTTAGGAGGTTATTTTCGGATAGGTCCCCTGCCCAGGAGATCTGTTGCCAAAGGAAAGTCACGGCAACAGTTAAGGAGATTGTCTTAAGAAATATGTTAGATTTATTAAAAGCCATATACTTGCCTTTCTATAAAGACAAGACAAGTCTATCACATAAAGTGATAAATGTCAAGTAAAATTATTAATTTTTAACTTTATTATATTTTACAATTTATATCTGGCTAGTTGCATCTCCAGATCTTTTATCTCAGCCTGCAGCTTATCAACATTGCTGTCCAGATAAGCAGTATTTTCAGGCCGCAAATCCATTACCTTTTTTAATTCTCCAAGCTCAGCGATTATTTTATCCATGCTTGATTTCTGGCTTCCTAAGGTTAATTTAAGGCTGTCATTGAGGGCATTGATCTTCTCCGCTACTGTAACAAGCTCGTCCCCCTTCCTTAATGTTATTCGCTGGGACAGGTCTCCTAATGCCATATCACCTAAAAACTTCTCCATCCTGTATATTGGGCCGGCTATCTTATGGGAGAGGTATACACCGATAATTACCACGATAGGCGTTAACATAAGAAAAGTGATAAGCATTCTTATATTAACGGAATTTATTATCGCCATTAGGCGCCCCTGCGGATAGACATTTGCGAGTTTTTCACCCATCGCTATCATTACGGTATAATAGACGAAGTATGAGCAGACGAGCGCCGTAACGAACATGAGAAGAAGTATTATCCCCACATACTTGAGTTGCAGTTTTGCGGCTATCAAATAATTGGTTCTTTTGAACTTGGGTTTCATTTCCTGCGTCATAACTCACCCCTCCTCCAGATTGTAATATCTCTCAGTATTCTCAACTTAACCGAATCTTCTTCTGTATTTTTTATCAATTCTATCGCCTTCTTAAGCGGCATATACCTGGTCTTCTGGTCGTTTATCGCCACTATCAGGTCACCTTTTTTAAGCCCGGCCGCTTCAGCCCGGCTATCCCTTTTGATATCCGCTATAGTAAGGCCTTCCAGTTCCATGGCCAATGAAACACCTCTTATCGGAGCTGTTATGTCGCGCTGTATAACGCATTGTATCTCAAGGGCGGACCTCTCCAAAATAAGCTCCAGGATCTCTTCAAGCGACATATATCCCGTGAGCTTGTCCCATACGGAAACCAGTATGTCGCCGCGCTTTAAGCCGGCTTCCTGGGCAGGCGAACCCAGATCGACTGTTATTATCTCCGGCATATTACCTTGTAAGGAGATTGCTATACCGATCGATCTTGCCAGGATCTTCTCCATATCTTTCAGCTCCTCAGCTGCGGCGCGGCCCTGACCAGCTCCGCCGTATTCTTCTATCTCCTCCCGCCTCTTGATATCGTCGAATTTCATTGACTCTTCCTTGCGGAATATACTGCCCCGCAAGAATACCATACCTTGCCTGGCTGACGGAAAATCAGGACGCGCTTTCAACGCCATTTCATAGTAACCCATGGCCCTGTCATAGTCCCTGCGGTCCGCGGCCTGTTCAGCCAGCTTTACCAGGTTCTCTTCTTCGCTGTCGAATGAGAGCTGACGCACATCGGACTTCATCACTGTTATCTCGCCGTCGGCGGTAGAGAAGACTATCCTGTCTTTATAGTCTTCCACGACTATACCTTTAATCTCTTTTCCATCATGCATTATGATAGTATCCGCCGGCGCTTCTTCGGCGAGACAAATAAAGGATAATACGGCAATCATCGCTAAAAATGCCCGTCTAATGGTTTTCACGTGCGATCTCCTTTGCCTGGTCAGATATTAATCGCAATGGCACCTTCTTCGCGCGCGCTATCCTCACGCAATCGTCATATTCCGGGGCTGCCCTCAATATCCCGTCGGGGCCGGAGCTTACTTTCACCCTGACATTTCCGTACTCTGTCCTGGCCCTGACCATCTTCCGTTCCAATTTTAACCTGCCGGCCTCATGGTATCTTATACCTATCGTGGTCGTCTCCCTGAATATTATATCGGATAACTTCCCCAGATCCTCCGGTTTGCATATAACTGTGAGCTTAAACGCGGGCCTCGTCTTCTTCATCTGTATGGCGGTGGAACATACGTCAAGAGCCCCGGCGCCGAGAAGTTTCTCAAAGACATACTCGATATGCTGCGGATTCATGTCGTCAATATTGGTCTCGGCGACTATGACCCTGTCTTTGTCAAACACGGCTTCCGTCTCGCCTATGATCACGCGCAGCATATTAGGAATTTCCTTTACTATCCGCGAACCGGCCCCGTAACCTATGCCTGATATCTTCATGGGCGGCATGGCGCCAAATCCCCTGGCAAGCGCCTTAAGTATGCCGGCGCCTGTCGGAGTCACCAGTTCAGCGTCAATGTCCAGTATCTTTACCGGTACGCCCTTCATCAGTTCCAATGCTGCCGGGGCAGGTATCGGCAGGTTGCCATGGCCTGTCTTCGCGAACGCCCGCCCCATGTTAATAGCGGAAGCATAGACTTCGTCAATCCCGAGGGCGTCGAGCGCTATGGCGATACCGGCTATATCTACTATAGAATCGATACTCCCCAGTTCGTGAAGATAAACCGCGCTCCCTGCTCCGCGGCCGTGTATCTTCGCCTCAGCTGCGCCGATCTTATTGAATATATCTTTGGCAATAGTTTTAACCTTCGCGCTAAGCGAACTTTTGTCTATAATGGCCATTATACTGCCGAGCGAACGGTGGCCTGTATAATTTTTTGTAACCACGCAATCAAACTTCGTGCCTGTTATCTCTCCCCGCCTGGCCTTGCTTCTCTTAAGCGTATAACCTTTAATATGAAGTTTCTTAAGCCCGCTTGATAGAGTTTTCATATCGAGTCCCGCGTCGAGGATGGCCCCCAGCGCCATGTCGCCGCTTATGCCGCTGAAACAATCAAAATATGCTATTCTCATCGGGTTTTACCTGTTTATGAGCGAGGCGAAATATCCCGCGCCGAATCCGTTGTCGATATTTACTACCGCTACACCCGGCGAGCATGAATTCAGCATGGTCAGAAGCGGCGCTATCCCCCTGAAGCTTGCCCCGTAACCTACGCTCGTCGGCACCGCTATCACGGGCTTCGATACGAGCCCGCTGACTACGCTGGCAAGCGCCCCCTCCATCCCCGCGACCACTATTATGACTCCCGCCCTTTCAAGCGCGCGGCGCTTATCGAATATCCTGTGGATCCCGGCGACGCCGACATCGCAGAGAATCTCAGTCCTGTTACCCATGAGCTCCAGAGTCAATCTCGCTTCCTCGGCGACAGGCAGATCGGCGGTGCCGGCCGTTATGATGAGCACCGTCCCTTCTTTAGGCGCCGCGAGGCGGGCCCTGTAACTTATCGCCATGGCCTTCGCGTCATACTTCATCCCCGGATAGCGCCGCCTGAGCCTCAGGTAAGCCGCTCTCGGAGCGCGGGTAATCAGCAGTATGCCGTCATTAGTGATAATACGCTGTGAAATCTTTACTATTTGGTCAACGGTCTTTCCGGCGCCGAATACAACCTCAGGAAAGCCGCGCCTGAGCGCCCTGTGATTATCTATCTTCGCGAATCCGATATCTTTATACGGCAAGTCTTTAAGCCTCTCGAGCGCCGCGCGCACAGGCACACGGCCAGATCTGACGCTCCTCAATATATTAGCGGTTCTTTCGGACACATTATCTCCTGAATATCAGAAACAGCAGTATTCCAATCACGGCAAACGACAGTATATAAAAATCATTAAAGTATATGAAATCCCTGAGCTTCTCCGCCGCCGAATAGTCATACTGCCCCACGGCAGGTTCGCGGCGTTTTATCTCCATCTCGAGGTCGCTCAGATGATGGGTCGGCCTGCCCCGCTCATCGAGGACCGGCTTTGCGTGCTCTGGCTCATGCTCCTCCACCTCGTCGATCTCGCTTCGGATCGCGTCGATCTGCTCTTTCCTGAACCGCAGGAAAGTTCCTCCTATTTTATACGCCGGTATCTCGCCGATATCGACGAGGCGCTTTACTTCTTCTTCCGATATCTTCAGGTGCTCTGCGACTTCTTTAATCGATAATAACTTTTCCGACATGGTTTAATCCTCTTAGTTCATTTCCCATTTTACATTGGTAACACCGCTCAGGCGGCCGATATCCTCAATAAGTTCATTGCCGTGCCTGTGCGAATGCATCTTAAGGCCCAGCCTAAGCAGCATGTTCACGCTATCACGCGAACGGTCCACTTCAAAATCGGTTATCTCGACATGCCATTCATTAAGCACGGCCCTTATTGATTTTAACTGGTCAATACCCTCCTTCGTCTCTATAGCTATTGTCCTGTACCAGTCTTTGCGTATCATCATATGCTCAAACCTGGAGAAGAGCATCAACGTCATTATCGTAAGTATCGTGGTAACAATCGATCCGAAAAATAACCCCGATCCTACGGCAAGACCTATTCCTGCCACCACCCAGAGGCTGGCCGCGGTCGTAAGGCCCCGTATCGAAGCCCTCGAATGGATGATAGTGCCGGCACCCAGGAATCCGATACCTGTTATCACGCCCGCCGCGATACGGCCCGGATCTATGGCAGACCGGTCTATGTAAAGGTCGAACATGTGCATCGATGTCAACATAATAAGCGTCGAGCCTACACAAAGCAATATGTGTGTCCTGAAACCTGCCGCTCGCCCGTGAAACTCCCTTTCGAAGCCTATCGCGCCGCTCAGTATAGCGGCCAGTATCAACCTTGAAACCAGTGTCCATTCGGTTACCATGATAAGATTCCTTTCACTTCTTTATGCCGCCAGGTTCGGTTCTGCTGTCAGATAAAGATTTGACCTGCGGCCCTTATTATAGAGAGCCTCGCCTAACGCCCCTATCATGGCGCCATTGTCGAGACAATACTTAAGCTCCGGGAAATATACCCTGATGCCGGAGCGCGCTGCCGCTTCCGAAAGCTTATGCCGCAATCTCAGGTTTGCAGCCACTCCTCCGCCTACCAATATCCTTTTCACATTCTTCATCTTGCAGGCAAGGCACGTTTTATCGACCAGGACGTCAAGCGCCGCTTCCTGAAAAGCGCGGCAAATATCGCTTACCATCCCGGAGTCAAGCCTTCGCATCTTCCGCACATAGTATAACACGGCTGTCTTTATTCCGCTAAAGCTGAAATCGAGCGAATCCTTTCCCATATAACTTTTTGGGAATACTATCTTATTCTTTCCCATGGAACGGATAGCTGTCTTTTCTATGACGGGCCCTCCCGGATAACCCAATCCCAGTATCTTGGCCACTTTATCATATGCTTCACCTACCGCGTCATCCTGTGTCTGTCCCAGGATACACTGCCTGTCAATATCCTCACAATAAAATAATACAGTATGTCCGCCGGATACTACGAGCCCGACGAACGGAAAATCTACATTCCTCTCCGTCAAAAATGAGCTGTATAAATGCGCCAGCACATGATTGACGCCTATAACCGGCACATCCAGGGCATAGCTCAATGATTTTGCCAGCGAGATCCCGGTCAAAAGCGCGCCTACCAGGCCCGGGCCATTAGTGACAGCGACCAGGTTTATGTTCTTCAGCCTCTTTTTAGAGGCCTTCAGCGCGGCTTCCATAACTTCCATTATAAACTCTACATGAAAACGGGACGCTATCTCCGGCACGACTCCGCCGTATTTTTTATGGAGATGAACACTCGACGTTACAGTACTCGACAGGACGCGCCTGCCGCTTGTAACAGCCACTCCCGTTTCATCGCAAGATGTCTCTATGCCCAGAGTGATCATGTCTTCGCCAATTCCGAGAGCTTCACAAACTTTATGCCCTCTTCTTCCATTTCAGGCAGAATTTTACTGAGCACCGCGATCGTATTCTTCCGGTCATGGCATATGGCTATAACTGTGCCGCGCCTGAAAGCGAGATTTTTCATGTCCGACAGTTGTTTTTCTATGGCAGCGGTGGTATTGGAATTATCCAGAAAGATGTCGCGCCGACCACACCACATTCCGAGCGACCGGCTGACTTTACCGCATACTGATTTTTTAGATGTCAGGCTGTCTAAAAAATAGAGATCCTGGGATTTGAGATACTTCAATATAACTGTCATAAGCTTCGTATCTTCGGTTGCTTTCGAGCCCATATGATTATTGACTCCGTCTATTCCGGGAACAGCCGCTATAGCTTTCTTCAAGCGCAATACCACTTCCTGTTCGCTCATCCCGCACCGTATGGTATCCGCCTCCTCAATGACATCCTTGGCCGGATGAGGTTCCAGCGGAAGATGGAGTATCGTCTCAAATTCGCGCTCCTTTGCCATCCTGGCGATATCCATGGAATAACGCTGGCCGGGAAGTATCGATATCGTTACCGCCTGTTTCATGCTGAAGAGAGTGTCCAGATCCTTTAAATTATAACCGAAGTCATCCATCACTATCGCTACCCGGGGCCTCTTATGGGCCTTTACAACGGGAACGGCGGGTTCCTCCGCTCTGCCCTTCCGGTTGATCCTTATGGTCATGACATCATACCTGCCATAGTGGAGGACCACTATGTATGACTGCAGGTCTCTCGTATATATCCGGTCTATGTCAAAGATCCGGAAAGGCGTCTTCTTCAGGGCGGACCGAAGGGCAGATTCAAAACCGCTCCAGGAGAATGACCGCGGCACATTATACTCGACAAAAGAACTTATGTACCTCTTGCCGTTAAGTATATTCTCTTCCACGGTCTTCTTAATAAGCTTATCGTCCGTAAGACCGGCCTTAAGGAAGACAGGGGTAAGCGCTCTCTTTAGCGCGGCCGACTTATCGATCCTGGCTCGTTGGACCGAATGCCAATAAAATAGCCCTGCCGCCAGCGCTATTATTATAAGAGATGCCGCAACTATCTGCTTCCGATCCATATATTATCCGCCTCTACGGCCCGTATGTCCTTATGGCTTTCATCAGGTTTACCGCAGCGTCCAGCTGGTTATCCTTTTTAGGAACAGCCTCTTGCGGCTTCTCGACCTTTTCAAATATATCTTCCGCCTTGCTTTTGCCGTCGGTATCCGACGCTACGATCACATCCGGAGTTATACCTTCGCCTTTTATCATCTTTCCGTCCGGAGTCTGGTAATATGCCGTGGTTATCCTCAGTGCGGATCCGTCCCTGAGGGGGATAAGGGTCTGGACCGACGCCTTTCCGAAAGTCTTTGCGCCCAGGATTATGCCCCGCTTATTATCCTTTATCGCGCCCGCCACTATCTCCGAAGCGCTTGCGGAGCCTTCATTTACCATGACTATCATCGGGAAGTCCGCGCCTGCCGCCCTGCCGCCCGATTTAAAAACGGCATTCTGGCCGGGATCCCTGGCTTTTATCGAAACTATAGGCTTGCCCTTACCAAGAAACCTTTCCGCTATGTCTACGGCCCCGTCAAGCAGTCCGCCGGGATTGTTCCTCAGGTCCAGTATCAGCGAATCCATCCCTGCAATCTTCAGTTTTTTGATTGCTTCATCAAGGTCGCGCGGAGTATTTTCCTGGAATTCCGCCAGCTTAATATAACCTATCCTGTCCTCGATAATTTCTGCTTTCTTTATACTGCGGATCTTTATGATATCCCGCTTTATCGGTATATCAATAACATTGACCGGCCCTTCGCGCCACACGGTCAGCGTCACAACCGTGCCCGGCTTGCCGCGCATCTTCTTTACCGCCTCATCCAATGTTATCTTCTTCGTGCTCTTACCGTCTATCTTGACTATCCTATCCCCGGCACGCATGCCAGCGGCCTCAGCCGGAGTACCCGCTATCGGCGCTATCACGGTTAATATGCCTTCTTTTAGAGTTATCTCAACCCCGACTCCGCCAAACTCGCCCTTTGTCTCGACTTTTATCTCATTATATTCGTCAGGCTCCAGGAACTGGCTGAAGTCATCGAGGGATTCGAGCATGCCTTTCATTGCGCCGTATATCAATTTCTTCGAATCGACCTCTTCCACATATTCGTTGCGTAATATGTTTATGGCCTCCGCGAAGAGCTGCGCCTGATTATAAAAATCTTGCTGCGGGGCGGCCTTTTTGACAACCGTCTTCTCAAATCCCCCCATTGCAACAGCCGATAGGAAGATCAACCCTGCAGCTATCGAACCCGCCAGCCATCTCTTCATCATCAGGCCTCCAGATCCCTTTTCAATATCTCATTGACCATAGTTGGATTGGCCGCGCCTTTTGTCTCCTTCATCACCTGGCCGACAAGATACCCCAGCGCGTTCTTTTTACCGAGCTTATAGTCATTTACCGACTTCTCGTTTTTCGACAGGACCAGTTTAACCACTCTCTCGAGTTCCGCCGAATCACTTATCTGCGACAGGCCCTTCTTCGCCACGATCTCGGCCGGCGGTATTTTCGACTCAACCGCCTCAGCGAAGACCTCTTTTGCCATCTTTCCGCTTATGGCGCCTTTATCTATCATTTTCAATATATCTACCAGCCCTTCGGGGGTTATGCCGATTTCCGCCGCGGTGATGCGCGCGGTATTCAGGTATGCCAGTATTTCCCCCATTATCCAGTTCGCGATAGCCTTCCTGTTCCCGTATATGCGCGAGCACTTCTCGAAGAATTCCGCGAGATCTATCTGGCCCGTTATGACATCGGCGTCATATTCCGACAGGCCGAAGTCTTTCACATATCTCGCAGCCCTGGCCTCGGGCAGTTCCGGCAGGGCCTTCCTTATGCCCTCTATGATAGACTTATCCACCACGAACGGAACAAGGTCGGGCTCCGGAAAGTACCTGTAGTCCGTAGCCTCTTCCTTTCTGCGCATCGAGATCGTAATCTCTCTATCGGCATCCCAGAGCCGGGTCTCCTGGAAGATCTTCTCCCCGCCGGCAATGGCATCCATCTGCCGCCTGGCCTCATACTCGAGACCGAGCCGCACACCCTTAAAAGTATTCATGTTCTTAAGTTCTACCTTTGTTCCGAGCTTCTTCTCGCCCTCCGGCCTTACGGATATATTGGCATCACAGCGCAGCGAACCTTTCTCCATATCGCAGTCGGAGACTTTAAGATATTCCAGGATCGATTTCAATTTGGTAAGATAGTCATACGCTTCCCCGGGAGAATTGATATCGGGTTCCGTCACTATCTCCAGCAGCGGCGTCCCCGTCCTGTTAAGGTCTACAAGGCTGTAATTTTCTCCTTCGGGGTGGATGAGTTTTCCCGCATCCTCCTCGAGATGGACGCGCTTTATGCGTATGCGTTTATGCCCTTTGCGGCCCTCCGCAGGAATATCAATATATCCGTCGTATGAGAGCGGCATGTCATACTGCGATATCTGGAAATTCTTCGGCAGGTCAGGGTAGTAGTAATTTTTCCTGTCGAATTTTATGATTTCCTGAATACTGCATCCTAGCGCAAGGGCCACCTTTATGGCAAAGAGGAACGCCTGTTCGTTCAGTACGGGCAGGCTTCCCGGAAACCCCAGGCATACCGGGCACGTCTGGCTGTTGGGTCTCGATCCGAATTTTGTAGGGCATCCGCAGAAAGCCTTTGTGCGCGTTTTTAACTGCAGGTGGACTTCCAGCCCTATCACCGTCTCATATTTCATATGGCCGGCCTTCTTGTGTGAAAGTCAGTGGCCTGCTCGAATGCGTATGCGGCGGCAAACAGCGTCTCCTCATCGAACGCCCGGGCCATTATCTGTAATCCTATGGGAAGGCTGCTCGAGGTGAACCCGCACGGGATAGAGATCCCGGGAATTCCCGCGAGGTTTGCCGGTATCGTAAATATATCCGACAGGTACATTGCCAAAGGATCGTCCATCCTCTCGCCTATCTTAAATGCCGCCGTCGGGGATGTCGGCGTAACTATGCAATCGCACGATTTGAATGCCGTATCAAAATCCTCTTTTATCTTTGTGCGCACCTTGAGGGCCTTAAGATAGTACGCGTCATAATATCCTGACGAAAGGCAATAAGTGCCGAGCAGTATCCTCCTCTTCGCCTCACTGCCGAAACCTTCCGAGCGGGTCCGTGTATACATGCCTATCACGTCTTTCGGTTCAGGCGACCTGTAACCGTATTGCACTCCGTCAAAACGCGCCAGGTTAGAGCTCGCCTCCGCCGGGCCGATGATATAATAGGCGCTTACAGCGTATTCCGTGTGCGGCAGACTTATCTCAATGACGCTTGCCCCGAGAGTTTTGAGAGTACCTATGGATTTTTTTACCGCGGCCTCGACCTCACTGTCGATCCCCTTTATAAAATATTCTTTCGGCACCCCTATCTTCAGGCCCTTCACTCCTCTTCCGAGCGACGCCATAAAATCCGGCACCGGAATATCCACAGATGTGGAATCCATTTCATCATGGCCGGCTATGGCGCTCAACAGAAGGGCGGAATCTTCCACATCCTTCGTAATCGGCCCTATCTGGTCGAGGCTCGA
>JAFGRN010000065.1 GCA_016935115.1 Candidatus Omnitrophota bacterium
AAGGGTTAAAAAGAACCGAGGATGTTTGAGGCCGCCTCCGGCGGCCGAGTTCCGCAGGTTCCCCTTTTTATCCTGAACAAAAGACCGGCCCTGCAAATTTGAGTACAGGGGAGATATTTTCAGTGCTCACATAACGAGGATTATGGCTTAACTGGTGGGCGCAAGGTAACATACTTCACCCCCTGTGCCGAAAGTAAATGCCGTGACTGAGGAGCGAAAAAGGTCCTTGGTACGAGTAGGGATAGCAAAGGGCCCCTTGGCAATTCACCGCCAAGGGGCCCCTGAAACCGCCTTAAACCCGGCCTACCTGTCGCCTCTTTTGCGAAACAGGCCGCGTATATTCTTCATGAAGCCCTTCTGATCGGCTATCTTCCTGTCTTCGCTCTTGGCTTTTTCGGCCCTCTTCTCTTCCTCAAAGCCGGGCTTCGACTTAGGGATATGCTTTATCCTGGATTCTTCCTTCTTATCCTCATCGGCCTTTTTCGGTTCATCGTGGGCCGCTTTTGGCGCCGCTTTCATGGCTTCGGGCGCCGCTTCCGCCTTAGCTTTTTCTTTCTTCTTCCTGGGCAGTTTCTCCGTTATCTTCTTCTCGGTAAGCTCCAGGATCGCCATCTGCGCTCCGTCACCGCGCCTGAAACCGAGCTGTATTATCCTGGTAAATCCGCTCGTCCTGTCCTTGAATAACGGCGCTATCTCCTTAAAGAGCTTTCCGACGAGATCCCTGTCGTTCAATATCCGGTATGCCCTGCGCCTGGCCGCCACCGTATCTGTCTTGCTCAATGTTATCAGCTTCTCGGCGAGCCTTCGCACTTCTTTCGCGCGGGCATGGATAGTCTCTATCTTCTGGTGTTTAAGCAGGCTTGAAGCCATGTTTATGATCGTGGCTTTCCTGCGGCTGTGCATCATGCTAAGCTTGGATCGTCTTTTTCTGTGTCTCATATTTTTTCCCGCCTATTCCGATTCTTCTTCCGACTTGCCGCCGCCTACCTTTAACCCGAGAGCGAGGCCCATATCGGAAAGTATCTTATTTATTTCCGCCAGCGACTTCTTGCCGAAATTCCTGTACTTGAGCATCTCGAGCTCGCTCTTCTTGACAAGGTCCCCTATGGTCTTTATCCTCGCTTCGCGCAGGCAGTTCGAGCTTCTTACCGATAACTCAAGCTCCGAGATCGGGGTCTTCAGCTTGTCCTTTATCGCCCTCTGCTCTTCCGTCTCCTCCGGCACCTCTTCCTCATCCGGAAGCTTGCCGAAACCCACGAATATATCCAGATGCCTCTGGTATATGTTCGAGGCGTAGAGCAGCGCCTCTTTAGGGTCTATCGCGCCGTTCGTCCAGACCTCGATTATCAGCTTGTCGTAATCCGTTATCTGGCCCACGCGCGTGTTCTCGACGAAGAAATTGACCTTCTTGACAGGCGTAAAGATCGAATCTATCGCTATGGCGCCTATCGGCTGGCCTTCTTTCTTATTATGCTCGGCGCTCACGTAGCCCCTGCCGCGCGCCACTTCCATCTCTATCTTCAGCTTGACGTTCTTTGTAAGGGTGGCTATATGAAGTCCCGGGTTTATTATCTCGACCGTCTCGTCGGCTTTTATGTCCTTTGCCGTGACTTCGCCCTTCTTATCGACATTGATAACCATCGGTTTCGGGATTTTGAAATGCGACCTCAGTATGAGCTTCTTGATGTTCATTATTATCTGCGGCACATCTTCGAGGACGCCGTTTATGGATGAGAACTCGTGTTGGACGCCGTCTATCTTTATGCTCGTAACGGCGGTCCCCTCGATGGAAGATATCAGCACCCTGCGAAGGCCGTTGCCGATCGTCATTCCGTAACCTCTCTCGAAAGGCTCCGCGACAAACTTTCCATACGTAGGAGTATGAGTCGATTCGTCGAGGACCAGCCTTTTAGGCATTTCAAAATTCTTCATGCTTATACCCATAGCGCGTATCTCCTTAAATTTTCCTGGGAAGATCGATCCAGTTTATTTGGAATACAACTCGACGATCAGCTGTTCCTGTATCGGGAATCCGACGTCTTCTTTTGTCGGCATCGCGGTGACTTTCGCCTTAAGCGACTGGCCGTCCACTTCCAGCCACTTCGGCAATGCCCTGTCTTTCAATATTTCAAACCTCTCCTTAAGCGCCTTTGTGAACTTCTCCGAGGCCTTTACCGATATCTCTTCGCCAAGCTTCGCGGTGTACGACGGTATATCGACTCTCTTGCCGTTCACATAGACCCTGCCGTGCTGGACAAGCTGCCTCGCCTCTGCCCTTGAGCTGGCAAGGTTTATCCTGAAGATTATATTATCGAGCCTTCTCTCCAGGAGCTGCAGCAGCATTATGCCCGTGACTTCTTTTGAGCGCTCGGCTATCTGGAAATAATGCCTGAACTGGCGCTCGAGCACTCCGTATATCCTCTTGACCTTCTGCTTCTCCCTCATCTGAAGGCCGTAATTAGATTCTTTCTTCCTTATCTGGCCGTGCTGGCCGGGGGCGTAATCCCTTCTCGACATTGCGCACTTATCGGTAACGCATCTGGAACCTTTCAGGAAGAGCTTCGCCCCTTCTCTCCTGCAGAGCCTGCATGATGGTTGAATATGCCTTGCCATTACACTCTCCTTCGCTTCGGCGGGCGGCACCCGTTATGCGGTATCGGAGTAACGTCTTTTATCGACCTTATGGCGATACCGGCCGCCTGTACGGACCTTATCGCCGACTCCCTGCCCGCTCCCGGGCCCTTCACCACTACCTCGACCTCTTTTACGCCCCTCTCGAGCGCCTTCTTGGCGGCGTTCTCTGCGGCTATCCCGGCGGCAAAAGGCGTGGACTTCTTCGACCCCTTGAATCCGGAACTGCCCGTCGAGGCCCATGTAAGCGCGTTGCCTTCCTTATCGGTGATGGTAACTATCGTGTTATTGAACGACGCCAGGATATGGACCACGCCGCTGGTTACGGTCCTCAATATCTTCTTGCTCTTCTTAGGTTTTGGTTTTTTCTGTTCCACTGTGCACCCTTCTTATTTTACTTTTTTTCCGACGCGGGTTTCGCGGTAGCCGCCGCGGCCTTCGCCCTTATGACGCCTACCGTCTTCCTGGGGCCCTTCCTCGTTCTCGCATTGGTCCTGGACCTCTGGCCTCTCACGGGAAGCCCTCTCCTGTGCCTGTATCCCCTGTACGTTCCGGCGTCTATGAGCCTCTTTATATTGGCCGAGATCTCTCTCCTGAGGTCACCCTCTACCTTATAGTCTCTCTGGATGATCGACGCTATCCTGGCGACCTCTTCTTCCGTCAGGTCCTTAGCCCTCTTATCCGGATTTATATTCGCGCTCTTCAGTATCTTATTGGACAGGGTCCTGCCTATGCCGTAGATATACATAAGCGATATCTCTATCCTCTTTTCCTTCGGAATGTCAACACCAACAAGTCTCGGCACCTTTGATCCTCCTTGATAACTTCCTGCTTAACTTACGGTTACGCTACCCCTGCCTCTGCTTATGCTTGGTAGTGCTGCATATGACCATGAGCGTCCCCTTGCGGCGAACGATCTTGCATTTGGGGCATATCTTGCGTATACTCGATCTGACTTTCATATTTAGCGCCTTCTTTTAATATGTCCTACTTCTCCCGGCGGATTATCCTTCCCCTCGTAAGGTCATACGGGGAAAGCTCGAGCGTAACGCTGTCGCCGGGAAGTATCCTTATAAAATTCATCCTCATCTTCCCTGAAACGTGCGCGAGCACCCTGTGGCCGTTGGGGAGCTCCACCCTGAACGTCGCGTTCGGCAGGGTCTCCATTACCTTACCTTCCACTGTTATAGCTTCTTCTTTTGGGCACATAATATTTAAACCGTTAATATCTCGGCGGCTCCGTCACGTATGGCTATCGTATGCTCAAAATGCGCCGAAAATTTCCTGTCAGCTGTAACCGCTGTCCAGCCGTCATCGAGTATCTCAACCTCGTGGGTTCCCGCGTTCACCATAGGCTCGATCGCCAGCACCATTCCCGGCTCCAGCCTCGGCCCCATCCCCGGCTTGCCGTAGTTCGGCACTTCAGGGTCCTCATGGATGCCGGTGCCTATCCCGTGGCCGACAAATGACCGTACAACGCTGAAACCATTAGACTCCACGTGCTTCTGTATGGCTGACGAGATGTCCGAAAGCCTCTTTCCGGCCACAGCGTTCTCTATCCCCATCTCCAGCGACTTTTTCGTCACCTGCATCAACCGCCTGGCCGGCTCGCTTATCTCTCCGACTGCAAAAGTCATCGCCGCGTCCGCGAAATAATCCCTGTACTTTACGCCGATGTCTATCGAGACGATCTCCCCCTCCCTGAGTTTCCTCTCGGAGGGTATGCCGTGAACGACCGCCTCGTTAATTGAAACGCATATATTGGCCGGATAACCCTTATATCCCTTGAATGCCGGATATCCGCCCAACCGCAGGATCTCTTCGCGGGCTAGCCTGTCGAGCTCTCTGGTGCGCACTCCCGGCTTAATATGACGTTTAAGGAGCCCGAAAGTCGCCCCGATTATCCTGCCGGCGCTTCTTATGCGGCCGATCTCTTCGGCGCCGCGCAAAGCTATCATACAAGCTTCGCGTCGGAGAAGACCTTAGAAAGAACTTTGAAAAGCTCATCTACGCCCATGTCGCCGGAGACTCTCTTCAGTATCCCCTGCCTGGCATAGTAATCTATAAGCGGCTTCGTCTGGTCCTCATAGACTTTAAGGCGGTTCCTGACAGTGGCCTCGTTATCGTCTGGCCTCTGATAGAGTTCGCCGCCGCATTTATCGCATATCCCTTCCTTTTTAGGAGGGATATTCTTTACATGATAATTCTGTCCGCAGGAACGGCACACCCTCCTGCCGGTCAGCCGTTCTATGGCCACTGCGCTTGAAGTCGCGAAGTAGAGCACAAGATCGATCCCCGAACCGGCGCCCTTGATCGCCCTGTCCAGGTCTTCCGCCTGTTTAAGGGTCCTTGGAAAACCGTCCAGTATGTATCCCTTCATCGTGTCGGACTTTTTCAGCCGTTCAACGACTATTCCCGTGACCACTTCGTCCGGGACAAGCTCGCCTTTATCCATGAACTTCTTTGCCTGCAGGCCAAGGGGCTGTCCGCTCTTTACCGACTCCCTCAGTATGTCTCCCGTCGATATATGCGGCAAGGCGTACTTCTTGGCGAGAACGACGCTCTGCGTGCCTTTGCCCGCCCCCGGGGGGCCCAATAGAACCAATCTCATCTAGATCCTTTATTATATACGGCTCTTCAGCTTGCCTCTCTTCATGAAGCCTTCGTAATGCCTCATGAGGAGATGCGACTCGATCTGTTTCATTGTATCGAGCATAACGCCGACGATGATAAGGAGCCCTGTGCCGCCAAAGAAACTCGCCACCAGGTACGGTATCTTGAGCCAGCCGGATATAAGGCTCGGCAAAACAGCTATAATAGCGAGAAACACCGCTCCGGGAAAAGTTATCCTGGTCATTATGAAGTCGAGGTATTCGGCCGTCTGCTTGCCGGGCCTTATTCCCGGAACAAATCCGCCGTACTTCTTCATATTGTCCGATATGTCTATCGGATTAAAAGTGATCGCCGTATAGAAATACGCGAAGAACATGATAAGCAGTGCATAAAGGGAATTATACACTAATTCCCCCCTGGTAAGCATGGCCGCGAAGTTCTGGAAGCCTTTATGAGGCACAAAGCCCGCTATCGTAGCCGGGAAGAGTATGATACTCTGCGCGAATATGATAGGTATAACACCTGCCTGGTTGACCCTGAGCGGCAGGAATGTCGCCTGCCCGCCGTAGATCTTGCGCCCGACGACACGCTTGGCATACTGCACCGGTATCTTTCGCTGTCCCTGGGTAACCACTATAACCGAAACGACTACCGCCACAAGAAGCACGATCATTATTATCAAGGTGAAAGGGTCGAGCTGCGCTTTCTCCGGCGCGAACGGGCTGAAGAGCGCCCATAACTGGAACATGGCCGTCGGTATCCTCGAGACTATACCGGCTGTGATGATAAGAGACATGCCGTTGCCTATGCCGTATTCCTGTATCTGCTCGCCGAGCCACATTATGAATGCCGTGCCGCTGGTCAGCGTGATAACCGTCAGTATCCTGAAATGCCATCCCGTGAACTGGGCCACCTGCAATCCCTGGAAATGCGCCGGATTCTCCAGCCACAGCGCTATGAAGAAGGACTGGACCACCGAAAGGAGTATTGTGCCGTACCTGGTATACTGGACTATCTGCTTATGCCCCGCTTCTCCTTCTTTCGCCAGCCTCTCCAGCGCGGGTATGACCGCGGTAAGCAGCTGAATGATAATGGACGCGGATATATACGGCATTATACCGAGGGCGAATATCGTCATCCTCGATATGGCGCCTCCGGAAAACATGTTCATTATGCCAAAGAGCTGTCCGCCCTGCTGCTGGGCGAGCCTGCCGAAAAACTGCGCGAGACTGGCGCCGTCTATGCCCGGCGTGGGGATATATGTGCCTATCCTGTATACGGCTATCAGGCCGAGGGTAAGCATGACCTTCTTCCGAAGGTCGGGTATCTTTAATATGTTTGCAAAGGCTTCGAGCATCTTATCGCTTTATATATTCCGCTTTGGCGCCGGCGGCCGCGAGCAGTTTCTTCGCGCTCTCCGAGAACTTATGTGCTTTTACCGTCATGGCCTTCGTGATCTTGCCGTTACCCAGGACCTTTACCGGCTCCCTGGTACTGCCTATGAGCCCTGCTTTCTTAAATTCCGCCGGGCCGACTGAACTGCCCGCATCGAACCTGTTCAATGAATCGATATTGACGACCTGGTAGTACTCCTTGAACATTACGCCGAATCCCCTCTTCGGGATCCGCCTGATAAGCTGCATCTGCCCGCCCTCAAAGCCGGGGCGCGTAGTCCTGCCGGAGCGTTTAAGCGCGCCTTTACGGCCGCGGCACGCGTTCTTGCCGTGCCCGGAACCCGATCCCCTGCCGCGCCTCTTTATCCTTTTATTGGCGCCTGCCGGCGCGCCTATCTCATTTATCTTCACCGGTCTTTACCTCTTCTATTATCCTCTGTAATCTCTGCTGTTTCAGGCCGTCTATCGCCGCCTTGAGCACATTCAGGGCGGAATCGGAGCCCAGGCTCTTGGTCAATATATCTTTTATGCCTCCGGCCTCGCATATTGCGCGTACCGGCCCGCCCGCGATTACTCCCGTACCTTCGCAGGCCGGCTTCAGTAAGACTCTGGCCGCTTTATATTTACCTATCATTTCATGCGGTATTGTGGTGCCCCTGAGGTTGAGCCTGAAAAAATTCTTCTTGGCATCATTAAGGCCTTTTCTTATCGCCTCCTGGACTTCATTGCCCTTCCCGAACCCGAGCCCCACATTACCTTTTCCGTCACCGGCTACTACAAGGGCATTGAATGAGAACCTGCGCCCGCCTTTTACGACCTTGGCGACCCTCTTTATGCTAACTACTTTCTCGATAAGCCCGTCTTCTGAACCGCGGCCCTGGGATTGCCTCTGCTGCCTGCCTCCTCCGCGTGGCCCTCTCCTGGACCTTCCCGCATGGGCGGGGGCCTGGGTTGTCGCGCCTGCCGCGGCGGCCGGCTCTTTACCTGCGCCCGCGGGAGATTGCGCCGCGGCGCCGTCAGTTTTTACGTCCTCATTCTCTTTTTTTATGTCATCAGCCAATTTTTACCCCTCTTGCTTTAGAATTGCAATCCGCCCTTGCGGGCAGCCTCCGCGAGCGCTTTCACGCGGCCATGATACAGGTAGCCGGCGCGGTCAAAGACAACCTTGGAGACACCGTTCTTTTTACAGGATTCCGCGACAACCGCGCCGAGGAGAGCGGCCCCTTTTACATTGCCGCTGTCCGCCTTCGATTTATCCCTTACTTCCGGCGACATGGTCGACATGGCCACCAGCGTCTTGCCGGCAACATCATCGATTATCTGGACATACATGTGGTTCAGGCTCCTGCGCACGCTGAGCCTCGGCCTCTCCTTCGTGCCGACGATCTTCCTGCGTATCATCTTATGCCGTCTCTCGCGGCCCTCTATCTTGATCCATTTCTTCATCATCTTTTTACTCTGCCTTTATAATTCCCGTATTATTTACCGCCGGCAGCGCCCGCTACAGCCTTGCCTGCCTTGCGCCTGACATGCTCTCCGGCGTATTTTATGCCTTTACCCTTATATGGCTCGGGCCTGTAATAATCCCTTATCTCCGCCGCGGCTTCGCCGACTTTTGCCTTGTCTATACCTTTAATCGTTATAATATTCGGCTTTGGAGTCTCTATCGTAAGGCCTTCCGGTATATTGTAATTTATCGGATGGGTATAACTCAGCTGTATATTGAGCACCTTGCCCTGGACGGCTGCTTTGAAACCTACCCCGGTTATCTCGAGGTCTTTCTTATATCCTTCCGTAACACCGACGATCATGTTATGGACCAGGCTGCGTATAAGGCCGTGCGTGGCTTTATCCTGCTTGGCATCGGAAGGCCTGGACACCGAAAATTTGTTGTCCTTGACCTCAGCCTTGAACCTGGCGGAGGCTTTATATGTAAGCTTGCCGTTCTTCCCCTCAACGGTTATGGTATTATCCGGCCCAACCGAAACCTTAACACCGGATGGTATAGCAACAGGTTTTTTCCCTATCCTCGACATTATATTATCTCCGCATTACCATGCATAACAGATCACTTCGCCGCCGACCTTCTTCTCCCTCGCATCGTTGTCCGTCAGGAGCCCCTTCGAAGTCGATATGACGGCTACCCCCAGCCCGCCGTATACCTTCGGTAATTCATCGGCTTTCTTATATACCCTTAATCCCGGCCTGGAGACCCTCTTTAATCCCAGCATCGCGGGAGTGCCGTTCTTCATATATTTCAGGTATACTCTCAGTATCCCCTGCTTATCGTTCTTTATAAGTTTGTAATTAGCTATGAAGCTCTCCTGCTTCAGGATCTTGAGTATATTCTCCGAAAGTATGGAGTTCTTCACTTCCGCGACATCTTTCTTCGCGAAGCTCGCGTTCCTTATTATCGTAAGCATATCTGCGATCGGATCCGTTAATGCCATACAACTCTCTTTCCTTTAAATTGTTACCAGCTCGCCTTGACCACGCCGGGGATCTCGCCGCGGGAAGCCAGCTCCCTGAAACATATCCTGCAGAGCTGGAACCTTCTCATGAATCCCTTCGGCCTTCCACAAATCCTGCACCTGTTATATCTTCTCACCCTGAACTTCTGCGGCCTCTGCTGCTTTACAATAAGCGACGTCTTCGCCATCTTGGATTAGTCCTTCTGCTTTTTTGTGAACGGTATGCCGATAAGCCTCAAAAGCTCGTACGCTTCCTTCTCGGTCTTAGCGGTCGTAACGATAGTAATATCCATCCCGTACACCTTGGTTATCTTATCCGCGTCTACCTCGGGGAATATCGCCTGCTCGTTAAGCCCGAAAGAATAGTTGCCGGATTTATCGAAAGATGCGGCATTCAACCCCCTGAAGTCCCTTATCCTGGGGATGGCCACTGATATGAGCCTATCCATAAATTCATACATCATGGCCTTCCGCAATGTAACCTTACAGCCTATAGATGAGCCTCTTCTGATCTTAAAATTAGCTATGGCCTTCTTCGCCTTGGTTATAACGGGCCTCTGCCCTGTGATCATGGAGATCTCGCGCTGGGCAGACTCCAGGATCTTTATATCCTGCGCCGCTTCTCCCAGGCCGACATTTATAACAACCTTCTCAAGCGCCGGGACCTGAAGCTTGTTCTTATAGCCGAATATCTTCATCATCTCGGGCGTGATCTCTTTCCTGAATCTTTCCAGCAGTCTCGGAGTTACCATAGTCTATATAGCCTCTTTACATCTTTTGCAGAACCTGGAGCGCGTTCCGTCCGCTAGTACATTGATGCCCACACGCGCGGGCTTACCGCATCCCTTGCAGTACAGGGCTAGATTGGAGAGGTGTATCGAACTTTCCTTCTGCACTATTCCGCCCTGCTGGTCCTGCTTGTTCCTGCGGGCATGCTTCTTTATATAATTGATGCCCTCTACCAGCGCCCTGTCTTTCCTGGGCATGACCCTGAATACCTTTCCGGTCTTTCCTCTGTCCCGGCCCGCCAGGACATATACCATGTCATTCTTTTTTATCTTATCCATCTATAGCACCTCCGGCGCGAGCGAGATTATCTTCATGAAGTTCTTGTCGCGAAGCTCTCTCGCCACAGGGCCGAATATTCTTGTTCCTTTAGGGTTCTTCTGGTCGTCGATCACAACAACGGCATTCCTGTCGAACCTCAGCTTGGTCCCGTCAGGCCTTGTTATGGCATATGCCGTGCGCACTACGACGCCTTTGACAACCTCGTGGTTCTTCACGATGGCGTCCGGGGACGATTCCTTGATATTGCAGGTGATGATATCGCCTATATCCGCGTAATACCTGTTGCCGCGCCCGAGCACTCCTATCATCGATGCTTTCCGGGCGCCGGTGTTATCGGCAACATCCAATATGGTCCTCATTCTTATCATATAGTAATCCTAATCCTTGATTGCGGCAGCCTCTTCGGCTTTCTTAACTATCTCCACCAATCTCCATCTCTTCGTCCTGGAAAGCGGCCTCGTCTCCTGGATCCTGACGGTATCCCCTATCCTGGCCTCGTCCTTCTCGTCGTGGGCCTTAAGCTTCGTCGCCCTTCTGAGAATCTTCTTATATGTGGGATGATGCGTCACCCAGTTGACCCTGACCGTTACGGTCTTATCCATCTTATCGCTGACTACGACACCGACCCTCTCCTTGCGCTTATTCCTTACATTACTTGACATTCGCCTTCTCCTTTAAAACGGTCTCGCACCTGGCGATATCTTTCCTGACATCCCTCATCTTATGCGGTTTTTCGATCCTGCCTGCCTTGGCTTCGGTCCTCATATTAAACAGATCCTTCTTTAAGGCCTCCACCTTCTGGGCTATCTCATCGACTGTCATGTTCCTGAGCTCATTGGCCTTTATCATGCGTGCGTCATCCTTGTGACAAACTTGGTCTGGAACGGTATCTTATGGGCCGCCACCCTCAAAGATTCCCGCGCGACTTCCAGCGGGATGCCGTCCATCTCCATAAGTATCCTGCCCTTTTTTACAACGGCCACCCAGTGGCTGGGATCGCCCTTGCCCTTTCCCATCCTGGTTTCGGCCGGTTTCTTCGTTATGGGCTTATCGGGAAATATCCTGATCCAGACTTTGCCTCCGCCGTGCAGATTCCTCATTACCGCCACACGGGCCGCCTCTATCTGCCGGTCGGTAAAGTACGCGTTCTCCAGGGCTTTAAGGCCATACCCGCCGAAAGATAGCGTAGCCCCTTTGAAAGCGCTGCCGCGGCGCTTCCCGCGCTGCATCTTCCTGAATTTTACTCTCTTAGGCATCAAACCCATGATTACCTGCCCTTCGCCTTCTTCTCTTCGGCTTCATACTTTGCCTTATCGAGGATCTTATCGCCCTTATATATCCATACCTTGATGCCTATAAGCCCGAATGTGGTAAGCGCCTCGGCAAAGCCGTAGTCGATATCCGCGCGAAGCGTCTGTGCGGGTATCGAACCTATCCTGTAAATCTCGTCCCTGGCTATCTCCGAACCTCCGAGCCTGCCGGAACAGTTGATCTTCACGCCAAGAGCGCCTCCGTCGAGCGCCGCCTGCACCGATTTCTTCATGGCCCTCTTGTGCGGTATGCGTTTCTCAAGCTGGAACGCTATATTTTCACTGACCAGCTGGGCGTCGGTATTGGCGTTCTTGACCTCTTTTATATCGATTACTATCTCTTTACCGGCCATGGCCTGTATGCCGTCCTTCAGCTTCTCGATCTCCGCGCCTCTCCTGCCGATTATGATGCCCGGCCTGGCGGAAAATATTATTATCCTGACCTTATCGCTCGCCCTCTCGATCTCGATCTTGGAGACAGCGGCGGTCGACAACGCCTTTTTGATGAATTTCTTTATCTTCTGGTCCTCCAGAAGCTGTTTCGGAAAATCCGCCTTCTTCGCGAACCATCGCGACTTCCAGTCATAAATGTAACCGACCCTGAAACCATACGGATGTACTTTTTGGCCCATCTTATTCCTTACCCTTCTTACCGTGTTCTGATTTTGCGGGCTCTTTTGCCCTGGGTTTTTTTACCGCGCGGGGCTCTCTGGCCTTGGCTGGAGCGGCAACTTTTACCTTCCCGGCTTTCCTGGCTTCGGCCGCCGGCGCCTGCTGCGCGGCCTGACGGACATCCGGCGTCTTGGTATCCAATTCCACAGTAATATGGCTCGTGCGCTTGCGTATCGTGCTCGCGCGGCCCATAGAACCCGCCCTGAATCTCTTCATCTGGGGGCCGCCGTTTGCGATCAGGTTTGACACATACAGGCTTGATACATCCACGCCCTGCATGCGCCTGGCATTTGACATGGCCGATTCGATAACATCTATAAGCAGTGACGACGCCCTCTTCTTTATGCCGTAAAGCGCCGATATGGCATCTTCGGCCTTCTTGCCTTTTATGAGGGCTATTACCGGCCTGACCTTCCTGGGAGAAATCCTTATATACCTGAGAGTCGCTTTCGTTATCATATTATGTCTTGTCCATTGATATCTCGGTAGCCGCGCCGTGTTTCCTGAATGTCCTGGTCTGCGCGAACTCCCCGACTTTATGTCCGACCATATTCTCCGTAACATAGACGGGAATGAATTTCTTGCCGTTATATACGGCCAGCGTGATTCCGACGAAATCCGGACTTATCGTGGACCTTCTCGACCACGTCTTTATCGGCTTCTTATCGCCGGACATGGCCGCTTTCTGCACTTTTATAAGGAGCTTCTCCTCTATGAAAGGCCCTTTACTCGTTGATCTCGACATTACTTTCTCCTCTTCACTATATACTTATCCGAAGGCTTTTTCTTCCTTGTCTTAAGGCCCTTGGAATACTGCCCCCACGGAGACCTCGGCTGCCCGCCGCTCGCTTTGCCTTCGCCGCCGCCCATCGGATGGTCATGCGGATTCTTCACAACACCCCTGGACCACGGCCTGATGCCCATCCACCTGGTCCTTCCGGCCTTTCCCACAGAAATCGTCTCATGTTCGACATTGCCCACCTGGCCGATCGTCGCCATACAGCCCACCGAGACCATCCTGATCTCGCCGCTCGGAAGCTTGAGCTGGGCAAAATCGCCCTCTTTGGCCATGATGACACAGGAGTTTCCGGCAGAACGCGCGATCGTCGCCCCCGATCCTTTTTTGAGTTCCACATTATGTATCGGCACACCCGCGGGGATGTTGCTGAGAGGCGTGGCATTTCCTACCTTTATCTCTGCCGACGCGCCCGAAACAACCTCATCATCCACGCCCAGGCCTATAGGGGCTATTATGTAGCGCCTGTCGCCATCGGCATACTGTATAAGGGCAAGCCTGGCAGACCTGTTCGGGTCATATTCGATAGCGATTACCTTTCCGGCCATATCAAACTTGTCGCGCTTGAAATCGACGATCCTTATCATCCTCTTGTGGCCGCCGCCTCTATGGCGCGAAGTAACGCGCCCCCGGTTATTCCTGCCGCCGGACTTCTTCATGGGCACAAGCAGCCGCTTTTCCGGACGCGACTTCGTCAGTTCCGAAAAATCGGAAATGGCGGTCCATCTTACACCATCTGTTGTCGGTCTGAATTTTTTGATTCCCATTTATATCTCTCTTCCGTCCCCGGTCCTTAAATTATGTAACGTCTATCTTGTTGCCTTCTTTAAGGGTTACTATCGCCTTCTTCCAATCCGAAGTCTTGCCGACAGCATACCTTACCCTCTTCAGCTTTCCGCGCATCATCACCGTGTTAACGCTGTCGACCTTTACCTTATATATATCTTCCACGGCTTTCTTGATCTCGATCTTATTGACGCCGCGGCCGACCCAGAAGAGATATTTATTAAGCGGCATCAGGGCCGAGCCCTTTTCGGTCCTTATCATGCCCTTGACCACATCATGCGCGTTCTTCATTATTTGAACCTTTCGGACAATTTCTCAAGCGCCGGCCTGGACACCACCAGATTGTCGCAGTTCAGGACATCCATCGTATTGAAATCCTTATAGCTCCTGACCGCGACTTCCTGCAGGTTCCTGGACGCCCTCATGACATTCTGCTCGACCGCATCCACCACAAAGAGGCTCTTCCCTATCAGCTTCAACGCGTTCAATATGGCCTTGAAGCTCTTTGTCTTGGGCTCCGCGACCGTTACGCTCATGATGCCCACCATCCTGCTGTCGGCAAGTTTGGAATTGATGCTGGAAAGAAAAGCCACTCTCTTCAGTTTCTTCGGCATATCATAATGATAATCCCTCGGCTGGGGACCGAATATGGTACCGCCATGCCTCCAGAGCGGCGACCTGGTTGAACCGGCCCGCGCCCTGCCCGTGCCTTTCTGCCTGTAGGGCTTCTTTCCGCCGCCCGAGACATCGCCGCGCGTCTTCGTCTGCGCGTTACCCTGCCTCTTATTGGCGTTATACATGACCACGGCCTGGTAGAGCGCCGCCTTGTTTACTTTTCCGGTAAAAAGGTCCTTGTCCAGCTCATACTTCTCGACCTCTTTGCCCCTGGCGTCAAAGACCGGTATCGATGAGCTGAATTCGCCTTTCGATGCCTTCTTCGCCCTGGGTTTCTTCACAGTTGTTTTTGTCTTAGCCATCTCATTACCTACTTTTTCATTGCCGCTTTTACGCTCTTCTTCTTTACTACATGGACATGCTGCTTCCTGACATATCCCTTTGGCCTTTTCTTTGCTTCCTGCAATACTACAAAGTTGTTCTTATGCCCCGGGATCGATCCTTTAACCACTATCAGGTTCTTATCCTTATCGACATCGATCACTTCGAGATTCTGTATTGTAATGCGCTCGACTCCCAGCCTGCCGGGAAGATGGTGGCCTTTTGTAACCCTCCCCAGCCTTGCGCCCGATTGGATCGACCCGATAACGCGGCCGAACATGGATCCGTGGCCGGCATGGCCGCCCTTCCAGTTCCATCTCTTCACGCCGCCCTGGAAACCCTTGCCGATAGACGTCCCCACCACATCTATCCAGTCGCCCTTCGCAAATATATCGGCGGTTATCGCCTGCCCCTGCTTGAATATCGCGGGATCCTTTACCCGTATCTCGCGCACAAACCTGAGCGGCGGGGTCCCGGCTTTCTTAAACCTGCCGAGATCCGGTTTCGAGGTGACCTTCTCGCGTTTCTGGCCGAGGCCTATCTGGATAGCGTCGTACCCGTCATTTGCCTTCGTCTTCACCTGAAGCACATAGCATGGTCCGGCTTCGATAACGGTTACCGGAACACTCCTGCCCGCTTCATTGAATATGTTCGTCATTCCTATTTTTTTGCCGAGTATGCCTAACATAAATTTAAACCTTAACCTTTACTTGATCTCCACATAGACGCCCGCAGGCAGATCGAGCTTCTTCAGCGCGTCTATAGTCTTTGAAGTCGGATTCACTATGTCGAGTATCCTCTTGTGTGTCTTTATCTGGAACTGGTCCCTCGACTTCTTGTCGACATGCGGCGACCTGAGCACCGTGAATATCTCCCTCTTCGTGGGAAGCGGTATCGGGCCGACTATATTGGCGCCGGTCCGTTTGGCCGTATCGACGATCTCTTCCGTAGAGACATCGAGCAGCCTGTGGTCGTATGCCATTAACTTAATCCTGATTTTTTGCAGGTCCTGTTGAGCCATTTTCTACTCTATTACTTCCGTTACGACACCCGCGCCTACCGTATGTCCGCCTTCACGTATGGCGAAGCGCAGTTCCTTCTCCATTGCGATA
>JAFGRN010000066.1 GCA_016935115.1 Candidatus Omnitrophota bacterium
CTCTTTTAATGCCTGAAGTAGAAACTTGCTGATGCTTTCGGTATCTTTTGCTGTAAAAATATCCTTGGCTAATTCCTGGAATGCTTCATTATTTATCTCCTCTACAAAATATCCCTTTTTTGATTTAAAAACCTTATTCATAGCTTCGGCCAGATCGGGGTCTTTTACAGCGATACCTCTTATTATCTCGGCAGAATTTTCCCAGGATAAAGTTCCGTTGGCTATGCGGCCAATATAATCAAACCTATCGGCTACTCTATTTTCTAATCTAACTTTCTCCATTTGCGATTGCATAATATTGTAGCCTTCGGCTATCCTTCCTCTAATCTCGTTATATTTCGTATCACCTGAAAGTTTATCCTTTACGCCATCAAGTAATGATTGCGTCAGGGGTAAATTTCCCGTAGTCTTTAGCGTTGATATAACGGCCGACTCAACAATATCTTCAGCTATTTTATTATCCATTATCTTCTTTGTGGCCTCATCAAACCTGCTGTTATATAGCTTGGCCGTCTCGATCGCGGCATCAACCGCCAATCCCAAAGACTTTGAGTCCCTAATTGTCGAAGCGTCCATAACTCTTTGCTGCGTATCTGCCTCAACGGTGTTCTTAACATTTTCTCTCCACTGCGCCGCTTCGTGCTGGATGATATTCTCTCTTAGGGATAGGGCGTAGCTATCCATCGCGGGCTCTAATTTGGTGATTTGAGAGTCTGATAATTTGTAGAGATATTGCTTTTTTATCTGTTCACGATAAAGCTTATCAAATTCTTCGGTGGCGCCCTGTGCCTGCCCTAATTTTCGGCTCAGGAACCCCAGGGGCTTGCCGTTCTTGTCGGCCTGTTCGTTAAAAGCACGGTTCTGCATATCTTGTTTGTATGAATTCAGCCGCTGAACAGTTTCTACATCCTCCGCTTCCTGGGCCATCCTTTGGGCGTGCAGCATCATAACTTTCGCTATCTCCTGGCCGGTCTCGCCCAGGCGGGTTGCTGCTTCGGCGACGCCACTACCAAAAGCCTCTTCAGGCGGCCTGAGTTGTTGAGGTGCAGAAATGTTTGGGGTTACCCTGCTTACTTGTTGTTCATAGACAGGAACTTTCAATTTGTCTCCTTTTTAGTAAAGTTTTCCAGGGCTCCAAGTGGGTATTATCTGCCTTTTTCCGAATACGGTCTGGTATTGATACCCCGTATTTATCCCGCCTTCGCCGCCGGTGATCACCGAACTTTTGGCGGGTATTTTTAGGTCTCCCAATCCGCCAATAATCGATGAAGCTGTTCCCAATAGGGTCGAGGTCATATTTATCATCGCTGCCCTCTTGGCCTGCTTACCAGCAAACCCAAACAATGTTCCCTGATTCCTCAATGACCAGGCTCGCTCTGCGCCTTCTTTATTCGCCATCCAGGATTGAATGTCAGCGTTGTAGCGGATATTATCAGCGTCTAATTTAGCTCTATTGGTGGTGTCTACTAAAACATCTTCCGCAGTAACACCAGTCAAGCCCATAGCGGCCATAGCGGCTTTCTGAGCACCCTCCACTCTCGATACTTCGCCCTTTAATTCCTTGGCTTTCCGCGCGGCCTCGTCCTGGGCGAGGGTTGATTGAGTCTCGGCCGTCTTCTCTGCCGCTTGAGCTTCAAGTTCATTGGATTCCGCGAGATATTTATAATACGCATCTTGGGTTTGACCTTGTTGATAAGCACCGTACATGCTCATTCCGCCGGATGCTGCGGCTAAAGTCATAGCTGTTATCGTCAATACTCCGCCCGTTGGGTCACACATGATCATTCCTCCTGAAGTAAAAGTGCCTAAAAGGTAGTTTTTCTATGCCATAGGGTTGCGGGTCCTCCATTACCGCCCCGCACCATGTGAGCCACTTCATCGATAGGGTATTCCTGGCGTCGACGTAGTTCTCCAGGAAGGGATATATCTGGAGCATCATATCGATAAACCTGCGGCATTCTTTCACCAGCGATTTACGTACGCTTAATATTCCATCGGTTGCCAGCAGCCATATAGTGGCCCGATCGCTTAATAGTATCGGAGGAGCAGCCCCAAACATTATCGCTGGCACTCCTTTTATCTCTACGGTGAAGCACATCTCCGAAATTTCGTATGAAAGCCTCAGGGCTTCATGCGGCGTGTGATGGTGGCTGGACCACACTTCCCGGGCGTCGGATTCTCTCAGTTGATGGCCTATTATTATGGCATCGCATATGGTGGCGTCCCTAACCAGGATCCCGTTCTTGTTATAGTAGATTCTCTCTTTTATCGCAGCTTGCACCTTAGTCTCCTACACAAACCCGCGGTATCACGGACAATATCGTCACCGGTAAGGGGTCTGTCTGCCGGAAAAATACATTGCCACCTTTTTTATAGTCTCCGGATATCGGCTGCTCGTAAGAATCAGTAATTAAATCTATAGGCGAGCCCAAAGCCTCATCTATGCGCTGGATTATCTCGTCAAGGTTATCTTCATCCGGGCCTATCCATCCGCCTCTCGAATTCAAAAACTTAAACTCTACGCTCGGTATTCTCAGTAACCTACCCTGAGTTGTCCCTGTAGCCAGGTTCAGCTCGATGTTCAGGGTCTCCAGGTCTGATGTGTACGGCAATCCGGCATGCACCCGGGATGCGGCTGTGGTCAGGGTTATCTCGCCGTTTTCATTCACTAATAGGTCCTCTACTACGTTACCATCGGCCAAGGCCACTACGGTCTGCCCCGCAAGATGGTCCAGGCCGGAGATTGTCGTCTCGGCCTTGCGTACCTTGCCGCCGGAGACATAGGTTTCGTATTCGCTCGAATCTATATAAGTATCATCGTCCGGGTCTTTTAGCTTGAAAGTATTATCTGTCTTGTCGGACACCTTGAATCTTAGATCGTTGACCTCGATCATTCCTTCGACATCCGATATATCTACCAGGTCGTCATCGCTGAATCCGTGATCAGTCGCCGTGACTACCGCTTCGGCGGCACTGCTTATGCCGGTTATGACTACGGGGACATCGAATGTCAAGCCGCAGTCTACGAAGAACTGGTCGCGCGGATCTTCAGATACCATGCGCTGGACCATGCGTTCGATAAATCTCTCATTCCCTCTTTTTACCACGAACCATACCTCATCATAGGTCTCACCTGGTACGCTCCAGACAGATTCAAATTCCCCGTCGGTATCATGCCAGGCCCAGGCCACCACTTCCTGCTCTCTCAGGTAAGTAAGGGATAACAGCATACCGTCCTCTCTTACGCACCAGAGTATGCTGTCCGGCTCTGCCTGGTAGGCCATATCGATTATCTGGTGGTTCTGAAATAGATGGTTGGATAATAGGCTTAAGGGATCGCCGGTGTATTTATCGGAGGCGAAATCGTAATCCATGTCCCTTAC
>JAFGRN010000067.1 GCA_016935115.1 Candidatus Omnitrophota bacterium
TCCTCGGTTCTTTTTAACCCTTTTTATCCTTCTCAAAAGACCTGATATTTTCAATGTGCTCACTATAACTTCGGATCATGGCTTACTATACCTGGCAAAAATATCCTCTGGCTCCTCCACCAGCCAGCCATAATCCAAAGTTATGTTCGCACCGGGTATCTTCCGGTACAGGGGGTGAAGTATGTTACAAAGCGCCCACCTTCCGCTTGACGCAAATTTACATTAGGCATGTAAATTCGCTGTGGTGAAAATGCGATGGCCAATGAACCTGCATACACATAAGCCATGGAGCAGTTTTCTTGTCCCGGTATATCGCCTTAAGGTATCGCATTTTCACTACAGTCGCTCCAGGTGGGTCGCTTTGTAACACTTTCCCTGTATGCCGGAAGATACCCATTACTCTCTCCCTAAGGTAAAAATATCGTATGGGGTGTCCCCAAATGGACCGTCCCCTAGTTAGTCAGGAAGTTACGGGTGGCCGAGGTCCAGCCTTAAGGTGCATAGCGTAGGATGGGTTAAATATAGATACCCCTCAGCTTATCATGCGGAATGTAAACCCTACGCAAGCACCGAAAGGCTGGCCTCGGACAGGACCCGTAACTTCTGGGGAGGGCGGAGACCCGAAGGATATTTTTGCCCTCTCAGTTACGATGGTTGGAGAAGCCGAAAAATCCCTTGTATATACGATATTATATGATAATATAATACCCTAATGGACGGGAAGTAGCGCAGCTGGCTAGCGCGCTTGGTTCGGGACCAAGAGGTCGTGGGTTCAAATCCCGCCTTCCCGACCATTTAAGTCTGGAAAGTCTGGGATTTGAAGCCGCATATGCGCCGACGATCAGGAGGAAAAGCCTTTGGCGACAGCATATGCGGCCGGCCTGTAGCGAGGCCTATGGCCGAGCGGAGGGAAATCCCGCCTTCCCGACCATTTAAGTCTGGAAAGCCGTCAACATATATAATGGAAAATATCGGAAATGACACGCGCTTGCGTAGGTTTTTTCTGGATAAATGGCATCCATATCTATGGATAATATTTATAGGCCTGTTGCTTTATTTTAAGACATTATCGTTTGATTTTTCTTTTTTTGATGACCAGGAACTGATAGTCGATAACGGGCTATTTCTCGGCGACATATTTAACATTCTGCGGGCTTTTTGCATGAAGGTTTACCCTAATAACCTTGCCATGCCTTACTACCGCCCGATATTGATAGTCTCCTTTATCCTTAACGCGCAGGCCGGCGGCACGGCTCCGTTCGCCTATCATCTTACGAACGTTTTGATACATATCTCGGTAGCGTCGCTGGTCTACATACTGTTCCAAAGGCTGAGTTACAGGAAGGATCTTTCCTTCTTCGCTGCGATGATATTCCTCGTGCACCCGACGCTCACGCAGGCGGTTGCGTGGATTCCCGGCCGCAACGATTCATTGCTCGCGGCATTTGCGGTCGCATCATTCATATTTTTCCTGAAGTTTATAGATCTCAGGCGTTCCGCGGACTACCTTTTGCATCTGTTCTTTCTGGCGCTGGCGTTATTTACCAAAGAGTCCGCCGTGATCGTGATAGCCATGTACTACCTGTATCTTCTGCTGGTGAAGGGGCCTCGCGCGCTTTCGAGGGGCTTTAGGCCGCTTATCCTGGGCCACGCGGCCGTCCTAATGCTATGGAGCATACCCCGTCATTTTGTGCTGACGGGCGCCCTTGACATTAACCCGTATGACATGGGGCGCCTGATAGCCTTCCAGCTGCCCGCAATTGTCCAGCTTCTGGGAAAGACGGTATTTCCTCTGCGCCAATCGGTATTTGCGACCATGCAGGACACCCACTGTGCCTACGGGCTCTTCACCATTGCTGTTGTCGGCGCGCTAATGATATTCTTCAAGAAAAAGCCGTACGGAACAGCCATCTTCGGCGCCGCCTGGCTCATCCTGTTCCTCGTGCCGACCCTTATCAGGCCGCACGCGCCGATTATCAGTGACGTATTGGAGCACAGGCTCTACCTGCCGATCATCGGGCTCATGATCATGCTGGCAGAGATAGACGTGGTGAAGAAGAAGTTCAGCCTGAATAACAGGTTATGCGCGGTGGCGGCGTTTTGTATTATCCTGCTCTTTTCTGTCAGGACGTACGCGCATAGCGATAATTTCAGGAACAGCCTCGTCTTTTGGGAAAATGCGGTGGCGGCATCGTCTCGTTCCGCCTTTTCCCACATGAAACTGGGCGAGCTCTACTATAGGGCCGACAGGCTGGACGAAGCTTTTAGCGAGATTAGTAGGGGGCTCGAACTCGACCATCAGTTTACCAGATCGGGGCACTACTATCTGGGTTTCATATACCTGAAGAAGGGAATGAGTCTGGATGCCGAAAAGGAATTCAGGAAGACGATAGCGCTCATGCCGGATAATGACTGGGCTTACATGGCGCTGGGTGTGATATGCTATAAAAGCGGCAGGCATAAAGAGGCGGAGAAGCTATGGCTTAAGTCGTTTGAGATAAACCCGTCGAATTTTGAAACGTTAAGAAACCTTGCCATATTCTGCGCTGAACAGGGTGACTACAGGTCGGCACGTTTCTATGCGGAACGGCTTGAGAAGCTGGGTGCCGAGCCGCCGGAGGGTTTTTTGAAAGAGATAAATTCAAAATGAGAGATATATTCCTTAAAGGATGGCGTCCGTACGCCTGGATAGCAGTTATCATAGCTCTCGTATATTCGAAAGCGATATGGTACGGGTTTACCTATCTCGACGATAATATCCTGATACTGGGTAATATGAACTTCCTGCGGGATATCTCCAATTCCTGGGATTCATTTTTTCTGAAGGTCTTTCCAAGGAGTTACCTGCCGTATTACCGGCCGCTGCTCACGATATCGCTCATATTGGACGCCCAGTTAAGCGGGGCGTCTCCTGTCTCATATCATGCTAGCAATATTATCTTCCACTTTGCGGCAACCTGCCTGCTCTTCACATTCCTGGGCAGGATGGGATACAGGAGAGATATCTCATTTCTCTTCAGCATGATATTTGCCGTCCATCCGGTATTGTCGCAGGGCGTGGCATGGATAGCCGGGCGCAATGATACTCTGCTGGCCGTATTTATCCTGTCATCATTCATATTCTTCATGGATTATATCAAAGACGGCGCCGCCTCGAGATATATGGCCCATATGGTATTTTTTATGCTTGCGCTCTTTACCAAAGAGACGGCTCTCATCACAGCGCCTATGTGCCTCTTCTACATGCATGCGATATCGGGCGAGAGGCTTTTTTCACGGCACGAGAAGGCGCTGGCGGCGGGTTGGCTTGTCGTCATCTTTCTATGGAGCTTTATGCGGTCCGGGGCTGTTGAGGGATCGAAGAGCATGAATTATTATGAAATGGGATCGCTTATATTTGCCTATCTGCCCGCCGCGGTGCAATTCCTGGGCAAGGTATTCTTTCCCTTCAATCTGTCGGTTTTTCCTATTATCCGCGACACTGCATTTATCTATGGCGCGGTAGCGATATTTTTTCTTGTCTTTTCCCTGGCGGCGACGAAGAGAAGGCGCGATAATTATGTGATCTTCGGGCTTCTATGGATGGCGCTATTTATGGCCCCTTCACTTATAAGGGCTAATACCAGGCTTGTGGCGGATTTTCTTGAACACAGGGTTTATGTGCCGGTGATCGGGTGTATAATAGTGTTGTGCGAAACGGACGCGATAAGGAGGCTCAGCGAGCGCAAAACCGCCATGTGGGCCTCGGCCGCGGCGGTCATCGCGCTATTTGCGTCAATAACATTCATTCATATAGATAACTTTAAGGATCAGTTCAGCTTTTGGCGCAATGCCGCGAAGACGGCTTCGCATTCTTCGTTTTCGCATCTGGCGCTGGCGGTGGCCTATCATGACGCCGGAATGGAAGACGCGGCAATGGAGGAGTACAGGAAGTGCCTGGCGCTCGACCCTATGGACCCGTCAGCCCTTTACGGCATAGGCAATATTTACATGCGCCGCGGCATGCTGGACGATGCCGAGAAGCAGTTCAAAAAGGCCAAAGCCGCTTATCCGGCTTATGACAATGCTTATATGGCTCTTGGGGTTGTGCGGTACAGAAAAGGCGATTTAAGAGGCGCCGAAAGGATGTGGAATAAAGCTATTGCCACTGATCCCAGGAACATAAGCGCTTATAGAAACCTCGCCATCTATTACGGCGAGCGGAAGGATTTTACAAAGGCCGCTATATGCGCCCGGCAATTGCAGAGGCTCGGCGCGTATGTTCCGGAAGATTTCTTAAAATATATAGAGATGAAATGACGGTCTTATATGCCCGATAAGCGCGCGCATATCCATTACGAAGGATTTGTGCAGGGAGTCGGATTCAGGTTCGCGGCTGAGCGCGCTGCGACATCGATGGGTTTGAGCGGCTGGGCCAGGAACCTCGGAGACGGAAGGGTTGAAGTATTATGCGAGGGCGACGAGCGGAGGATAACAGGGTTTCTTGAGAAGATGGCGGAGATCTTCGGATCTCAGATACGCAACAGTGATATTGAATGGTCGAAGCCTACGGGTGAATTCAGCGGTTTCGATATAAGGTTTGATTGAGGTGCCGGAGAAAGGGACTAAGGGATGGCCGCGGAAAAAATATCCGGGATAAAGAAAGAGATAAAGCGCCTCAGGGAAGCTATAAAGCGCCATGACAGGCTCTATTATGTCAAATCCGCCCCTGAGATATCGGACAGGGAATATGATGCTCTGTATAGAAAGCTGAA